>JAAFHI010000940.1 GCA_013298335.1 Actinomycetota bacterium | reverse complement strand
TTGCCGTTCGGCGTGTGGGCCAGACCCGGAATCGCGATGGCCGACGGCGCGACCGGCTGGCGACCGTCCATGAACGAGGGGTGGGCGGCGCGTCCGACGTGCCAGAGCTGGAGGACGATGCGTCCGCCGGCGGCGTGAACCGCGCTGGTGACTTTCTTCCACCCTTCGACCTGATCCGGGCGATGGATGCCCGGCGTGTTCGGGTAGCCGTAGCTCAGATCGGAAATCTGCGTCGCCTCGGCGATGAGCAGCCCGGCGGAGGCGCGCTGGGCGTAGTACTCGGCCATCACGTCGTTCGGGACGCGGTTGTCGATGGCGCGGCAGCGCGTGAGCGGGGCCATGACGATGCGGTTGGGCAGTTCGAGCGCGCCGAGCGTGATCGGCGTAAAGAGATCGGGCGTGGTTGCGGTCATTGGGTTCTCCAAATCGTTTTTTATGATGTGGCAGCCCTCCCTGACGGTGAGGCTGCGGTTCCGGTCGAGCTTCAGCCGACGGTGACGACGACTTTTCCGAAATGGCGTCCGTTTTCGAGATGATGAAAGGCTTCGCGGGCTTCCGTGAAGGGGAAAACGCGGTCGATGACCGGTTTGAGGTGGTTGGCGGTGATGGCCCGGTTCATCCGTTCGAACATGGCGCGGTTGCCGACGTAGATGCCGCGCACCGTGACGCTCTTGTGAAAGATGGAAACCGGTGAAATCTGGTGTTCGAAGCCGCCGAGTCCGCCGATCAGGCTGATCGTGCCGCTATGTCGAACGGCGGCAATGGATTGCGGGAACGTCCCGCCGCCGCCGACCTCGATGACGTGGTCCGCGCCGCGTCCGCCGGTCAGTTCGAGAACGGCTTTTCCCCATTCCGGGGTGGTTTTGTAATTGACGGTTTCGTCCGCGCCGAGCGACCGGGCGCGGTCGAGCTTTTCGTCGCTGCTCGACGTGACGATGACCCGCGCGCCGTGAAGTTTCGCGAACTGAAGCCCGAAGATCGACACGCCGCCGGTGCCCTGTACCACGACCGTTTCACCGGCGCGGACCGGCACGCCCTCGAACAGCGCGTTCCACGCGGTCAGCCCCGCGCAGGGAAGGGTCGCGGCTTCTACCGAGGAATAGCCTGCGGGAACGTGGACCGCTCCGTTTTCGGAAAGCGCGACGTATTCGGCGAACATGCCGTGAAGCGCCCCGCCGAGCGCGCTGGTCATCGCTTCGGCGGAACTCGGACCATCGGTCCAGTTCTGGAAAAAGAGCCCGGCCACCCGGTCGCCGACCTTGAACGTCGTGACCGCATCGCCGACGGCCACGACTTCGCCCGCACCGTCCGACATCGGGATGAGCGGTCGGACGCTGCCGGGGCGCAGGCCCTTGACGTAAATCAGGTCGCGGTAGTTGAGCGACACGGCCTCGACCCTGACGAGGATTTCATTCGGTCCGGGGACGGGTTTCGGACGTTCGACGAGGGCGAGGTTGGCGATGCCCCCATCTCCCTGAATTTCATAGGCTTTCATGACTTTTCCTCCGGGCGGGAAGATAAAAAACGGCCCCAAACTGTTCAGAGTCCCCCGCTTCAGCGGGGAAAAACTGTCGCATTTTGAATCTCTCCCCGCTGAAGCGGGGGACTCTGAACCTTTACAGCAGGACACCCGATCAGAGTTTCGTGCCGCCGCTCGCGTCAATGATGCGACCGGTAATCCAGCCGCTGTCGGGACCGGCGAGGAAGTTGACGACGTTGGCGATGTCGTCGGGCTGGCCGATGCGCTTGAGCGCCTGAATCTGAATCGGGATTTCGCGACCTTCCGGCGTGCCGAGGAATTCCGCCATGTCGGTTTCGATCACGCCGGGGGCGACGGCATTGACGGTGATGCCGCGAACGCCGATTTCGGCGGCGAGGTGCAGGGTCAGTACGTCAACCGCGCCCTTCGTCGAGGAATAGGCCGGAATGCCGGGGAACGTGGTCCGCGCCACCGCCGACGAGATGTTGATGATCCGACCGCCGTCGTTGAGGCGGGGCAGGGCTTTCTGGGTGGTGAAGAAAAGGCCCTTCACGTTCACGTCATACATATTGTCGAACTGTTCCTCGGTCGTTTCGGCCCAGCCGACGAACGGCGCGACGCCCGCGTTATTGACGAGGATGTCGAAGCGGCTGGAACCGGTGCGTGCGGTCAGTTCGGCGTCGAGCTGGGTGAAAAGCTGTTCAATCGAGGCGACCTTTTCGATGTCGGCCTGGAGGGCGAACGCCTTGCCCCCGGCGGCTTCGACGGCGGCGACGGTTTCATCGACGGCGGATTTGCTCTTTCCGTAGTGGACGGCGACGAGCGCGCCTTCCTTGCCGAGACGGACCGCGATGGCGCGTCCGATGCCCCGCGAGGCACCGGTGAC
>JAAFHI010000978.1 GCA_013298335.1 Actinomycetota bacterium | reverse complement strand
CCCGCGACTCCGGCCTTTCAGAACCGACCGGGACCGCCGAAATTCCGACCGGAACATGCTTCCGCAAACCCGGCCCGGTCAGCGCCAACATCCGGGGGAGGCGCAAAACTGCTGCTGGTTTCCGGGGAACAATCGGGACGAACGTCCCGCGACTGGTTCGGTATCGTCTCCAACCGGGTTCGGGCCATCGTCGCGGTCACGACCATCCTGCCGGTTTCCGGAGGCGACATTCTGGGTGTCACCGTTCAGAACGACCGGCTGCTGGTCATCCGGGACCTGCTTCAAACGTGGACCCGGATTCCCACGCGGGTGAACGCGGAAACCCGGTTCATCCGGATTCGCGGAAACGCTCCCGAAGAGGATTTTCTCTTCCCGGTGGACGGCGACATTCAGTTCCGCCCGCTTCCGGCAGCCTACACGCCGGAATCTCCGCTACCCGATGAAAAGGATTTTCATGCCGCCTTCCGGATCGCCGACGGACGCCTGATTTTCCCGAAACTCTTTCAAAATCCCGGTTGACCCCGGACGGTTGAACCTTCACGCGCAACGGGCGCGGAGATGGAATTCTCCGCGCCCGGTTTCCTTTTGAAGCCATCACGGATTTCTTTGGTTATCGGTCGGTGGAAGGCAACGGTTCCTTTTCCTTCCCGAGCATCTTCAGATCAATCAGATCTTTGGAAAACGGGACCGGCCTCATGCACATGTCGGTATAGAGCGAACCATCCTTCTCTTTGTCCAGATACAGGAGATATTCCTGCCCTTCGGAAAACGAGGCCGCGCATCCGCCGCCGGTCCGGATGGTGATTTCTTTTCGAAGTTCACCCTTCCAGACGCCGGAAACCTGAAAATCAATGGATTGCTGCCAACTCCTTGCGGAATTCCGGGAGGAAAAATCAATCGGATGAACTTTGACCACGCGTCCACGGCAAATCGCGAAGGATTCCTTTTTCAGACGCTTTACGATCTCTTTTACGGTGCCGGGCTGGCACAGACAGGCGGAAACGACGCCTTCACCCAGAAAGAAAGCCGTCAGTAAAAGGAGAAGCGTACAGGTCGCTCTCATTTCAAATCACCTCAAACAGTCCACGCCTGATCGAAATAGCGGCTGCGCCGCCTGATGTGCGGAATGGCTCTGCCTTTCCGCATCGGTCAACACAAAAAAGACTGAGGGCTTCAGCCCGATACATCCGCTCGGGGCCGAGCCCCTCGCAGGATTGAGGGAAATGCATGGCGGAAAGGCAAAGCCATTCCGCACATCGGGCGGCAAGCCGCAAAACAGTTCTTCTCTTTAAAAGTGTCTCAATCCAGTATGGTTCGATGAAGCGCCACTGGTCATTGAATCGAACTGAACTCAAGATTCGGGTCATCCACGAGGCCCTTTCGAAGAACCTTGACGTCCGCGAAGTAGTTCCAGCCCATTGCCCAGGGAAACTCGTCGCCCTGCCGGGGCAACGTCGAGATGGCGCGCTGCACGTAGCCAGCGCTGAAGTCCAGAAACGGTCGCGTCGGCATGGCGGGATCGGCCCGCGCCACGCAGATGTCGGCTTTTCTGGCGTCCATGTAGTCGAGCAGACGGCAGAAATGCTCGCACAGCAGGCCGACCTTGAGCGTCCACGACGATGCGGTGTACCCGATGGCCAGCGCGTAGTTCGGCACGCCGCTCAACATCATTCCCTTGAACGACACCCGCTCCTGAATCCGGACCGGCTCGCCATCGACTTCAAGACCGATGCCGCCCAGCGGAAGCAGGTTCAGCCCCGTCGCGGTGACGATGATGTCGGCGTCG
This sequence comes from Actinomycetota bacterium, assembly GCA_013298335.1. GTDB lineage: Bacteria > Acidobacteriota > Blastocatellia > Chloracidobacteriales > Chloracidobacteriaceae > JAAFHI01. The sequence goes on along the minus strand of JAAFHI010000978.1, from coordinate 481 downwards.
AGCGTCGCGCCGGACACCAGTTCAATGCCGGTTTCGGTGAAGGTCCGGATGCGGTCCGTGACGACGGAGGCCGTTCCGTTGGTGATGGCCTTGAACAGATCGCCGCCCGGCACGGCGCACAGGCGCTGATCCCACGGTCCGTAGGTCGGATTGAAGTGGACATCGACCGGATACCCCGGCGGCAGCATGCTGGCGTTGATGTAGCGGATGAAGGCGCGCGCCAGTCCGGGAAATTTCTGGCAGAACTGGTACACCAGCCGCTGACGCAGAATGTTTTTGTTCCGGGTAAAACTGTGCGCCAGCGTTTTACCGAGCAGGCCGCGTATCCGTTTCGCCCACGGGTCATGTTCGGGAACGGGCATCACGTAGGTCGGTGTGCGCTGCAACATCACGACGTGCGCGGCCTTTTCCGCCATCGCCGGGACGAGCGTGACGGCGGTCGCGCCGCTGCCGATGACGACGACGCGCTTGCCGGTGTAAT
>JAAFHI010000350.1 GCA_013298335.1 Actinomycetota bacterium | reverse complement strand
CGGCGTGACGCGCAGGCCCCAGACGACAATGTCGTCGCGTTGGGGTTCGTCGCCCTGATACTGCGCCAGTTCGGCGGCGAGTGTCTCGTGCTGCACGGGAAAGTCGCGCCGGGCGAGGTCGGTCAGCAGACTGCGCAGGCGGGCCACGCCGAATTTCACGCCCAGCGAATTGTTCTGGTCGCCGAAACCGTCCGTCGTGAGATAGAGCGTGGTCGGGCCGACGATGTCAATCCGGTGATTGGTAAAGGTCCGCCGGACGCGGTCGCGACGGCCTCCGATGAAACGTCGGTCGCCCTTTATTTCCGAAAAGGCCCCGCGCTCGTCCACAACGTAGAGCGGACGCCGCGACCCCGCGTACACCACAACCGATCGGCGGCGGTCAATCAGGCACAGTCCGATGTCCATGCCGTCCTGCGCGGTGATGTCGGAGGCGTCCTGCTTGAGCGCGCGCCGGATGCCCGCGTCGAGTTCTTCGAGAATGCGCGCCGGGTCGTACACGCCGCGTTCGATCACGATCTGATTCAGCAGGTCGGCCCCGATCATCGACATCAGCGCACCGGGAACGCCGTGTCCGGTGCAATCGCCGAGGGCAATCACATCCGCGTCGGGCGTCGCGTAAAACCAGTAGAAATCGCCCGACACGATGTCTTTCGGCCTCCACAGAATGAACTGTTCGGGAAACGCCTCGCGCAGCGTCGCCTCGTTCGGAAGAAACGCCTGCTGAATGCGTTCGGCGTAGCGCAGGCTGTCCATGATCTCGCCGTTCTTGGCGCGCAGTTCGTCGCCCGCGCGGGCGCGGAACTCGGCGGCCTCGGCGCGCACCCGGGCTTCTTCGATGCGTGCCCGCACGCGCACGCGGTTGGTCTGAAAACGAATGAAGGCGAAAACCGCCGTGAAGGAAGCGATGACGTAGAGCGCGTAGGCCCACCACGTCCGCCAGAGCGGCGGCGCGACGACGATCCGCACCGATATGCCGGTTTCATTCCAGACGCCGTCGTTGTTGCAGGCTTTGACGTGAAAAACGTATTCGCCCGGCGCGAGATTCGTGTAGCTCGCGTAGCGGCGCGTGCCAGCGTCAACCCACTCCTTTTCGAAGCCTTCGAGGCGGTAGGCGTAACGGTTCTTTTCCGATTGAACGTAGTTGAGCGCGGCGAATTCGAAGGCGATGACGGTTTCGTAGGATTCGAGCCGCACCGGCGTCCGCGGGTCGAATCCGGCGACCGGACGCCCGAATTTCTGAAAGCCGGTGACGACAATCGGCGGCACGTAGGGATTCGTCGAAACGTTGCGCGGATCGAACCCGACGAGGCCCTTGACGCCGCCGAAGAAAACTTCGCCGCGCTCGTTCTTGAAGAAGGCGTTCTCGTTGTACTCGTTGCCGGGCAGCCCGTCGCGCATGTCGAAATTGCGGCACGCGCCGGTGCGCGGGTCGAACCGGCACAGCCCGTTGTTGGTACTCAGCCAGAGAAAACCGTCATCGTCGGGAATGATGCCGTAGACCGTGTTGTTGGGCAGGCCCTCGCGCGTCGTGAACGCCGTGAAGCGCCCGGTCCGCCGGTTGAACCGGTTCAGGCCGCCGCCCCAGGTCGCGACCCAGAAATCGCCGGTGGCGCGGTCCTCGATGAAATGAAACGCGTTGTTGATGTTGAGCGTCGTCGGATCGCGCGGGTCATGCTGATAGCGGGTGAAATTTTGCGCGGCGCGGTCGAAGCGGTTCAATCCGCCGCCGTCGGTCCCGACCCAGAGCGTGCCCGCGCTGTCTTCCATCACGTAGACGGCGCGGTTGTCGCCCAGACTGCGTGGGTTGTTCCGGTCGAACTGAAAGTTCGTGAAGGTTTTCCGCGCCGGGTCGAGGCGGCTCAGTCCGGCGGTAATCGCGCAGATCCAGAGCGCGCCCTCGCGATCTTCATACACCCAGCGAATGTCGTTTCCGGTGAGGCTGTTCGGATTGGCCGGATCGCGGAACAGACGTTCGAACGTACCGCGCGTCCGGTCGAAGCGATTCAGGCCGTTTTCCGTCCCGACCCAGAACGTACCGGCGAGATCCTCGAAAATTGTCCAGACGCGGTTGTTGCTCAGGCTCGCGGGATTGTCGGGATCGTTGCGATAGACGGTGGCCTTTCCGGTCGCGGGATCGAAGCGGTTCAATCCTTCATCGGTGCCGATCCAGGTGATTCCGGCGCGGTCCTTGTAAATCGCCCAGATATTGTCGTTGCTCAATGAATCGGGCAGATCGTGCCGCCAGACGCGGAACAAGCCGCCGGTCGCGTCCATGCGGGAAATGCCGTTGGAATCCGTGCCGAGCCAGAGCGAGCCGGCCCGGTCCTCGAACATCGTCCAGATGCGGTCGCTGCCGAGGCCACGCGGGTCGCGGGGGTCGGAAAGAATGCGTTCAAACGTCCGCGTCGCGGGATCGAACCGGTTCAGGCCGCCGCCGCTCGTCGCAACCCAGATCGTGCCGGAATGGTCGCGGATGACGCAGCGCGATTCGTTCGCGCCGAGACTGCGCGGGTTTTTCGGATCGTTGAAAAACCGTTGGAATTTCCCGGTCGCGAAATCATAGCGATTGAGGCCGCCGGTGTAGGTCGAAATCAGCAGGCCGCCTTTATCCGCCAGAATCGAACGGATGCCGCTGGCGCTCAGGCTCTCGGGATTGTTCGGGTCGTTGACGAAGCGGGTAAAGGTCCCGGTCGCCGCGTCGAACCGGTTCAACCCCTTGGTGGTCCCGACCCAGATTGTTCCGGTTTCATCCTCGCCGAGGGAATGCACCGCTCCGTCGACGAGCGAGCGCGGGTTGGCGGGATCGTTCTGAAAACAGGTGAAGTCGCCAGTCTTCCGGTCGAAGCGGTTCGCGCCGCGATTGGTTCCGACCCACACCGCGCCCGCGTGATCCACGAACAGACTCAGCACCCGATTGCTGTTGAGCGAGCGCGGATTGGCCGGATCGTTTATGTAATGGACGAAGACGCCGCGCGACCGGTCGTAGCGTTCGAGGCCACCGACGGTCGCGACCCAGAGATTTCCCTCGCGGTCCACGCAGAGCGCGCGCACGTCGTTGGCGACGAGACTGCCGGGGTCCTGCGGCAGATGGCGAAAAATCGTGAAGGAATATCCGTCGTACCGGTTCAGCCCGTCCTGCGTGCCGATCCAGACGAATCCCTCGGTATCCTGCGCGAATGCCTGAACGGTGCTTTGAGAAAGCCCCTGCTCCATCGAAAGGCGCACGAATTCGGGTCGCGCGGGCGCGGCGTTCGCAAGCGCGGCGAACAGCAGCACTCCCGCGAGACACACAGCCGCGCGTAGAAGGCATCGGTTCATTCTTCTTCTTCGCGGTCGGGACGATCCTTCGCGAGTTCCTGCATCGTCGCGGAAAACTTGTCGAGTTCGGGCTTGAGCTGCTCCATCAGACGGCGCGTTCCCATGTAGTCGGCCCACTGCGGCGTTTCGACGAGGGTTTTCGCCCCGGCTTCGCCGAGCAGGCTCGCAAACAGCGCGATGAGGTCGTTGGCCGCGCCGACGTGCGCGAGGAGGCCGTTGATGATGTGGTAGGCGTCTTCGGCGGTCGCCCAGTCGAGATTCGGTTTTTCAGAATGCATGCGAACTCTTTCGCGAAACGAGTTTCAATAGAAAATGCCACGGCCTGACCGTGACAAATACAAGCAGGACAAACAGTCGCCGGATGACACCCATCAATCTTTTCTGAACCAGCAACGTCACCAGGCTTGCAGTACAAATTGGAAACGAGAACAAGAACCAGATCGCCAACTTCGCGGGCGGCAGCACCGCAAACACCCCAAGAAACCCGCCCACAAGCATCACCGCGAACGAGAGAAAGAAACACCACATCACGCAGGTCCAAAAAATTCTGGCCCGCTTGCGTGAAAGGTTTTCAGGAACGATGGTGAAGGTATCGCTCATTGGATGACTCAACGGAAGTTCGAGGCAACGCTTTCCCGGAGATCGCGAAAGAACAGCCCGATTCCCGGGAAGTAGAGAAAGATGAACCGCACCAGACAAAAAACGCCGGACAGCACGCCGAGCGCCAGGGCGCTCAGAAACATGAAATAGAAGACGACGGAAAACAGGGTCGTGACGAGCGGGAAGGGGTCGGCCTCGTCGAAGAGAAAGAAGGCCGTCAGCAGTCCCGAGAGAAAAAGTACGATGGAAGTCGGCAAGACCCAGAAAATCTGGCGTTGCAGCCGCCGGAGCGCCCATTCATCGCGCGGAAGGGGTCGCGGATGAAGTGCGACGGGCGCGGATTCGTATTGCACCAGCCGGCTGAGCGCCAGTCCGGCGCAGCGTCGGCAGGTGCCGGTCGCCAGATCGAATTCATCCGTCTGGTGGCAGATGTCGCAGCGAACCGCCGCGCGTTCGGCAACGATGTGAAAGGTTCGGCTCATCGGGATTCCGTCTCTTCTTTGTCTTCCGGCGAAGTTCAATATAATGCGCGGCGATTCGCCCGCCTTCAATTCCTCGCCGCCAATCCCGCGGCCTCATTCTCCGCTTTCATCGAAAATTCATGAAAACACTCTTTCATCGCCATTCCATGCTTTCCGCGCTCGGCTTCCTCCTTTTTCTGATGACCGGCGGCGCGGCCAGCGCGCAGCAACAGAAGTTCGCCGATTTCGACATTGTCCGTTCGGACATCACCGTCACGGTCAAACCGGCGACCTTCAGCGCCGATGTGACGGCCAAAGTCCAACTGGTCAACAACACGAAGGACGCCACGGCGACGAGTCTCACGCTGCGGCTGACGAAGGCGGCCAAGCTCAACGCCTTCAGCGTCAACGGCACGGCGGCCCCGACCGAGGAAAAGAAACAGCCGGGAAGCGACCAGCAGGCGTTCACGCTCTACAGCGCGCCGTCGATTACGGCGGTCCCGCCCGGCGGAACGGTCACGGCGACGATGCAATACAGCCTGACTTTCAAGGAAAGCAGCAACTTCGCGGCCATCACGCCGG
>JAAFHI010000314.1 GCA_013298335.1 Actinomycetota bacterium | reverse complement strand
GATCTCAGGTTCCGGCGCTTCGTACGCTCAGGCCCCGCCGGTTGTTGCCGACGGAAGTATTGACCAGATTCACCGGCGTCGAATCGGCGGTAATTCCGGCCAGTGAGTTGCCGACGATGGAACAGCCGTAAAAACGCATTTCCACCGCGTTGTTCGAATAGAAAGCCGACTGAAACTGACTGGTTCCGCCGTTCCCGGAAAATTGGCATTCGCTGACGGTCAGCGTTCCGGCGTCGTTGAACTCGACGGCGGCGGCGTTGACGCCGGACGTGGCAAAGCCGTTGGTGAAGGTCAACCCGGAAAGCGACAGGTCGACCCCCGCGCCGAGCGCATCCAGGATTCGAAACGTCCCGTTGCCGGAGACGGTCAGGCGGTTCGCGCCGGGACCGACGATGGAAACGTCGTTCGTGACGGTCGGAAGCGCGGATTGAAGATTGATGACGGCGGGCAGCGGCAGATTGAAATCAATCGTTCCGCCAGAGGCGGCATTGGCCTGCGCAATGGCGACGCGCAGACTGCCCGCCCCGGAATCGGCGGTGGTGGTGACGGTGAAGGTCCCCGCCGCTGACGCGGCTTGCGTGAACCATCCGGCGAGAAGCAGGGCAAACAGGGTGAAAAGTCGAAGTCCGACTCGGATGAAACGGGTTTCGCGGTGGTGAGAAAGGTGACGTGGCGCGGTCGGCATACCGAAGTCCCTCCTGAGGAAATACACTTCCGGATTAAAAGAAGCGTTTCAAAGCAGGTGGTGAAGGATGAAGCCGACTGGAAATCAGTGTATGCTCGCCGACATTCCCGGCAATCGGATTTCGATGAGCGGTCGTTTTCACCGACGAGCGGCAAGTTCGCGCGACGAGCGGCCACGTTTAAAGTCCATTGATCGCGACAAAAGCACCAAGCCCCTCAAGCTCTCACTTTTATTTTCCTGAAAGGGAAACCTGTTCAGATGCGTGTCCTCCCGCTTCTTCTTTCGGCCCTGCTCGGTTTGAGCCTGCTGGCCGCTCCGTCCCGGTTGGCGCCCGCGGTTTCGGCAAATCCCGAACCGGTGGCCGCCGAGGCCCGAATCGACATTGTCCGCACGGTCGTTCGCGACAACTACGTGGTCGGCGACCTGTACGTGAACAGCCGCCGCATCGGCAGCATCTATGAAAACAACCGGATGAAGATTCCCGCCGGGAGTTTTCAGGGACTGCTTCATTACGTTTCGGGCCGGTATGCCACCGTCGGCGCGGGGGCGTTCGGTCGGGTCGGCGATTTCGTGCTGGAAGTCGGGGGGCAGAGCGGGCCCCTGACGCTGCTGCTTCACGGCGGGAATCAACCCTACCAGTCGCGGGGCTGCCTGATGGTCTGTCCGTACAACTGGGACAATCGGACGCCGAACAATTCCGGACCCGGCGATCATCCGCTGAACGTGCTGCGCCAGTTGTTCTACGGGGCCAACGTGCCCAGCCCGCCGCCGAGCCGGAACATCGTGCTGAACGTGTTTGACCCGGAGAAACGCTGGCGGTCCGCGCCGGGGGCGACCTCGGTTCGTTTCGGCGGCACGCCCTACTGCTCTTACCAGACCGATATTTCGAACATCAGCGTCGCGCTGACCACGCGCGGCGATGCGACCGTGGCGGGTGGGACGGTCCAGGCAAACTGCGTCGAGCGGGCGCTGACTGTTTGCCGAGGGGCCGTCATTCCTCCGAATCGTCACGATTACGTGTTGTCGGGGGGAAGCTGGACCAATGGAATCGTGCAGGCGACCTTTCGCAAGAGTGGAAAGAATGCCCCGACCTGTACGGCGAGTTTCGTCGGACGCCCGGTCGGCAACACCCTTCAGGGGACGCTGACCATCCAACGGACCGACGTCGGCGCGCCACTCAACTGGGCCGCGAATGTCGCCGTGACGCTGGTTCGCGAGTAAGCAACCGCCGCCGGGTTTTCAGGTGAAGGTCAATGGGGTTTTTTCACGAACCGTCGGATGACTTTTCAAAGGAGGACCGGGCGGAACTCGTCCGCAAGGTCTCCTTTACCAATTTCAGCCGGTTTCGGGCCATTTCCGGCGTCGTGGCCTGCGGTGCGGCGGGGCAGCTTTATTTTCTCGGCTACATGAACATGCTCGCGCTGCCGAACGGGCCGAATCCCTTCGCCCTGAGCGTGTTTGTCTGGAACTTCTGCTGGTCGGTGGGTTTTATCGTCTATTCCACCCGGCGTGGGTTGATGGGGCCGATGGAACTTCTTCCGCGCGACATTCGCCTGATGCATGCCTGTATCCTCGCGCTGTTCGCGGGGATGGGCGTCATCTTCGCTTTCGGTATCGCCCGGCTCAACAATCCGATTCACTACACCCTGTTCATGATCGGATGCGGGGCGCTTCTGACCTTTCCGAACCGGGTGGTTCTCACCGGGTGTTCCATCGCCTATCTGTACTTCATCTCGGTCGTGGCCTGGCTTCAGCCCGACCGGAACCGGATCGGCGAGAATTTCCTGCTCGGCGGCGCGGTGACGGTCATGGCGTGGATCGGCGCGCGGGTCGTGATGGAAACGCACGTCCGGGAATTTCTCGCCGCCAAGACCATCGAACGCCAGCGGGCGCAACTCGCCGCGCAGACCCTCGAACTCTCCGACCGGCTGGTCGAGATCAATGACGCGAAGTCGGAAGTCGAGGCCCGGAATCTCCAACTGGCCCGGCTCAACCGCGACCTCAAAACGGCCAACCGGGTGAAGGATGATCTGCTCGGCATCGCCGCCCACGATCTGCGCGGCCCGCTCGGGACGATCAAGGGCTTCGCGGGCATTCTGAAACGCGAGACGGACCGGGAAAGCCGCCCCGCCCTGTTCATTCAGGAAATCGAAAAGGCGACCGAGGGCATGCTCCACCTCGTCGAGCAACTGCTCGAAACGGCGCGGCTCGAAGGCGGCATCGAGGTTTCCTCCCACCCGGTCGCGGTGCGGGGAATAATCGAACGGGCCGTGGAAGGCGTCCTTCCCGCGGCGCGAAACAAGGGCCAGACCATTGTGACGGAAGGGGAAGACGGCCAGGTTCTGGTCGATCCCGATCTGCTCGTCGAGGTGCTGCGGAATCTGATCGAGAACGCAATGAAGTTTTCGCCGCCCGATTCGACGATTCGCATCGGGGTGCAGACGAACGCCGAATCGGTTCGCCTGGCCGTCCGCGACGAAGGTCCCGGTCTGAACGAATCGGACATGAAAGGGCTGTTTGAAAAGTTCAGAAAACTCAGCGCCAGACCCACGGCGGGCGAACCGTCAAGCGGGCTCGGCCTCTGGATTGTCCGGCATCTGGTCGAACTTCAAAACGGACGGGTCTTCGCCGAAAACAACCCCGACCGGGGCTGTTCCTTCATCCTCGAATTTCCCCGTACCGTCTCCGAGACGAGGTCCGACCGCGAGACTGGAAGAAATAAGCGGTTTACGGGACAACCTTTATGCAAGTAAGGTTCATCTTGCCCCTCCGTTAGAACACTTTCATTCATGTCGTTTCGTTCGTCCGGCAACCGGCCCCCAAAAAGGCCGATTGCCAGGCTGTGGTCGCGGTCCGCCGTTCAAGCCGCCACGGTTCGAAATTCCACACCACAACTTTTCAGGAGAAAATCATGTTGAAACGTTTCCTTTGCGCCGCCGCGCTGTTCGTCGTGGTCCTGTCCTGCGCGACCCCCTATTCCGCCGCGACCGGCTCCGCGCGTTCGACCCGCGCCGCCTCGGTCATTGACGGACCGATTGCCAATCACGAGGCGGGCGTTCAGTTCACCCTTCCGAAGGGATGGAAAGCGGAGCCGGATGGCGAGACCATCCTGATTACGTCGGAAGACAGTCTGTTCACCGCCGTGATGGTCCCGATCCCTGGCGAGGCCGCCAAGGACGCGGAGGCGGGAATCGATGAGGAAATCGCCAAATTCCTCGATGATGTTCACCAGAACAGCGAAAAGGTCAGCAAGCTGGATTTCAACGGCATCGAAGGCTTCCAGAAATCCGGGACCGGTCGCATCAAGAAATCAGATGTCGAGGTTGCCTGGACGGTGAATCTCCTGCATTCCAGGAAACCGGTGTTTCTCGTCACTTACGCCGTCCGGTCCGCCGCCGAAAAGAACCTTCCGAAGATCAAGCAATTCATCGCGAGCATCGGTCCCTGCGAATAGTGGTCACGGTTCTCCGATTTGGGTCGTCAATCGCCGTTACGGCATCCGCTCCCGCAGTTTCATGGCGTAGCGGCGACTGACCACCTCGGGTTCGGCGATGCCGTTCAGGAACACCCGATAGGAATAGTTGAACCAGTCCTCGATATTCACCACGTATTCCAGATTGATGATCGTCGAGCGGTGAATCCGCAGGAAATGCCGTTCCGGCAGCCGCTCCTGCCATTCCTTGAGTGACAGATTCGACTGGGCCTCGTTTGCCTCGACGGTCCAGAGTTTCGAGTAGTCCGCGTCGGCGCGGATGCGCTTGATCCCGTCCACCCGCAGAAAACAGGTCCGCCGGTCGAGTCTGAGAAACAGCCGGTCGGTGTATTCCAGCCGTTCCTTCGGCAATTCCGTCCGCCCGCCCTGAAGTTTCGCCATCGTTCTGGCGAGCCGGTCCGGATCGACCGGTTTCAACAGGTAGTCCAGGGCGTTCACGTCGAAGGCCCGCGCAGCGTAGCGGTCGTGCGAAGTCACGAAGACGACCCGGAAATCCACGTCCAACTGGTCAAACAGGTCGAAGCCGCTCTCCCCGCGCATCTGCACGTCGAGAAAGGCCACGTCTGGGCGCTCGCGTTCAATCAGCGTGATGGCGTCGGCGATGGTCGCGGCCTCGCCGACGATCCGGACCGTCGGATAGCCTTCAAGCAGCGTCCGCAACAGCAGGCGCGGCGCGGATTCGTCGTCAATCAGGATGGCTTTCAACATCGGTCGGAAACGCGGCAGGGGAATGGGTTACAGGATTCGGCCCGGCGGGGCGAACCGGGGCAGGATACCAGAAAAACGTCCGGAATGACCGGCACCGTACCTTCTCCGGACTTCCCCGCGCCACCGTCTCCGGAACCGAACGCCTGAAATGTACGGATTCTGAAAAGAAGTTGGGCTTGGCGGGAAAACCCCGGTGGCGTTATGGTGCATCACGTTCCAATCAAATTTTAATCTGACGACGAGAATGCCTGACGATCTGTCCGGTTGTTCCGTTCGGTTCGTATCCGAAGAACGTTCGCGCAGCCCGGTTGTCGGATTCCATCACGCCCGCAAGGGTCTGGCCTTAACAAACAGGAGTAAGTACCTCATGTCGAGCCGTTTTCTATCCTTCAC
>JAAFHI010000782.1 GCA_013298335.1 Actinomycetota bacterium | reverse complement strand
CGGAAGTCTTTTTATTACTACTGCTTAAAATGTCCTGGATTTTTTTTCGGAGTTCCGGTGTCACCCGCTCGTCGGCGTCGAGGTGCAGAACCCAGTCGCCGGTCGCCTGTTCGTCGCCGAAAGTGCGCTGCGCGGCGTAGCCCGGAAACGGGCGGACGTACACCTTCGCGCCACACGCGCGTGCGAGGTCGGCGGTCCCGTCGGTGCTTTCGGAATCCACCACCACGATTTCATCCGCCCACGCGACCGAGTCGAGCGCCGCCGGCAGGTTGGCGGCCTCGTCGCGGGTGATGAGAACGACGGTGAGGGAAGGCATGTGGAAGGATGAGGGATGAGGGATGAAGGATGAAAAAATCCTGGCCCCCGGATGTTGTGGGGTGAGTTTTTAGAACTGGCTTTGAAACCCGCAAGGCGGGTGTTCGCTTCTAGCCCCCGATGATGCGAGGCTTCGAGCGAATCGGGGGAAATGACGCCAAAAAGATATTCAACTCATTGAAATTACTCATTGAAATCACACGGTTTCCACCCTCAATTTCCCGTCCCGCAAAATTCAGTGGATTCAGAAAAAATCAGATGGGGAAATGGTAGTTTTCGCCGATGGTCGTGCCTTTCGACGTGTCGCGGTCAGCGAGTTCGTCGCGGGCGACGAGTTCCGCCCGGACCACCGCCGTGTCGGCCAGCGTCGCGCCCGGCGGGATGCACACGTTTTCGCCGACGATGACGTTTTTCAACGTCACGTCGTCGCCGATGGTCACGTTGTCCCACAAAATCGCCCGTTCGATCGTCGCGGATGGCGAAATCACGCAGTTTTTGCCGGTCGTGACGGCGCGTTCGTCGTGGCGGAGTTCGGCGGTGAGATCGAGGTAGCGCCGTAACGTACTGAATTCACGCCACATCTCGTCCTTTCCCGCGACGTGGGCAATGACCGTCCGGCCTTCGGCAATGGCTTTCGGGTAGACATCGGTCGTCGAGTGCGAAAAGACGCCGCGCGGGATGTAGTCGAAAATCTCCGGTTCAAGAATCTGGATGCCGGTGAACATCAACGGTTCGTCGGCGTCCTCGGCGGTCGGATAGGCTCCGAACTTCACAATGTTGCGGTCGGCGTCGGTTTCCACCCGGCTGAACCGTTCGCGTTTCGGATTCGGCTTGAGGACGAGCGTCGCGAGCGCCCGGCGTTCGCGGTGGGTCGCGATGGCGGCGGCGAGGTCGATGTCGGTGATGACCTTGCCGTTCATCACGACCATCGGTCCGCCGTCGAGCAGGTGCTTCGCGTGGTCGAGCGCGCCGGACGTGCCGAGAATGCCCGATTCGTCCTCCCGGCTGTACTCGACGCGACAGCCGAACCGGCTTCCGTCGCCGAGCGCCGTTTCGATGCGGTCGCCCTTGTAGTGGAGATTGACCACCAAGTCATTGATGCCGAAGGATTTCAGGTATTCGACCGAATAGGCCACGAGCGGCTTGCCGAGGACCGGCAACGCCGGCTTCGGGCGGTCGAGTGTCAGCGGAAACAGCCGCGTTCCGAATCCCGCGGCGAGGATCATGGCTTTCATAAAGGTGTCGGGTGTCAGGTATCGGGTTTCAGGTGAAGACGTATTCGAGGGAAAGAAGGGGGCGACGATCTGGTTCAAAACCTGAAACCCGACACCCGATACCCGACACCTATTTCTTGAAGAGTTTCCCGAGCATTTCGCCGATGTCCTGCTGGAAGATGCTTTTCTTCTCGCCGTCTTTCTCGGCGGACTTGGCCTTCGGCTTTTCAGCGGGTTTGGCGGCCTGCTTGCCGGAGGGCGGATCCTCGGCGGCCGAGGGGTTCATTTCCTTGATCTGCTGTTTTGCGGCGGCGTTGCCGGGCTGAACCTTGAGGACGTTCTCGAACTGGATGCGCGCGCTTTTGTCCAGTCCGGCCTGCCGGTAAAGCTGGCCGAGCGCGAACATGGCGTCGATGTTCTTCGGCTCGATCCGCAGAATCGCCTGAATGTTTTCCTCGGCTTCCTTGCGGAGCTTGGGATTCTGCATGCAGAGCGAGGCGAGGCGCGCCCGATAGGCGACGACATCCGGCATGTGCTTGACCGCTTCCCGCAGGTAGGTGAGGGCGGTCGCGAAATCCTTGCGTTCAAGGGCGGCGCAGGCGAACTGGTAGCTTCGCGTCGCGGTTTCCTGCGAATCCACCTTCTCTCCGGAAGTGGTCGGCGGTACCAGATTCCCCGTTCCTCCGGTCGGTTTCAGGTTTTCGATGACCGGCGCGGGTTTGGGCGGTTCAACCGCGTTAAACGGCTGCGGCGGGGTCATCGTGCTGTTGCCGACGGGCGGGTTCGGCTGGGTGACGGCGGGGAAAGGGCGCGGCGGAGTGACCGCCGGGAAAGGTCTGGGCGGTGTCATCGTGGATGATGCGCTCGGCGGCGCGACCGGCGGATAGGCCGCCGTGGTCACGGGCTCGTCTTTGACTCCGATGAACTCGTTGTAGCGCTGCCGGACCTCCGGATCCTTCAGTTTTTCGTAGGCTTCGCTCAGTTTCGCGAAAATCTGCTCCGCCTGTTCGGCGATGTCCGTCGCGCCGTACTGGCGGAACCGGTCCGGATGATACTTCTTGGCGAGTTGATAATAGGACTTTTTGATCTCGCTCTCGGGCGCCGAGAAGGAGAGGTTGAGCATGTCGTAGTAGGTCGTCGACTTGAGCTGAAAAAACTCGCGCAGGGTCTGAAGTTCGAAGCGGGCGTCGGCCTCGTTCATCATGTCGTCGGCGGGGACACCGGACGGTGTGATCGGGGTTCCCGAGGGAGTCATCACCGGCTTGCTCGGGATCGGATTCGCCATGGTCGGACGGGGCGCG
>JAAFHI010000598.1 GCA_013298335.1 Actinomycetota bacterium | reverse complement strand
CCCTCCCTCACGGTCGGGGTTCCATACCGTCGGTGCAATAGGTATGGAACCTCGACCGTCAGGGAGGGAAGGTCGCGAACTGGAAAAAATTGCGACGCACCCATCGCGTCGGTATTATCCGTATATACTCTTCGTAAATAACGATTTCCCGGAATGGTCCTTGCGAGTACTGCCATGAACCGACGCTGCGCTTTCATTGCCCTTTTTCTTTTCGCCCTTCCGATTCTTGGGCTTGCGCCGAATCGGGCTTCGGCGCAGGGGCCGGTGGTCAATCCGACCAACCGGCTCCACATGTACAGCAAGCCGGCGGTCGTCCGGATCATCACTGGTTTCACCGGAACCTGGTCGTTTGGCGGGAGTGATTTCCCGACCAGCAGTGTTTCGAGCGGTTCGGGGTTCATCATCAGCGCGGACGGCTACATCATGACGAATGCCCACGTCGTGAGCGATTTGAAGAAAACCGATGATGAAATGCGGACCGAACTGCTGTACCAGTTGGCCATTCGGTTGTTGAAATCCAAAAACCTGGAAGTCACTCAGGACAACGTCGTTCGGGCTTCCCAGATACTTCTGAACAATGGCGCGCGGCTGTCGCAGTTCCAGAAAATCAACTACGTCTTTTTACAGAGCGGGACGCGCCTGCCGTTTGAAATCAAGGCTTACGGCGCGCCGGTCGGCGAGGGCAAGGACGTTTCCATCCTCAAGGTCGAGACCAAGAACGCCCCGACGCTGCGGCTCGGCGATTCCGACAAGATGCAGGTCGGCGACAAGATTTACGTGATCGGCTATCCCGGCGCGGCGGATTCGGAAGCGCTCGATGCCAAGTCGCAACTCGAACCGACCACCAACGACGGCTCGATTTCCGCGAAAAAGACCTCGGCGGAAGGCGCGCCGGTGCTCCAGACCAACGCCAACACGACGCACGGCAATTCGGGCGGTCCGGTCATCAACGACAAGGGCGAGGTCATCGGGCTGCTGACGTTCCGGGGAAATACCGTCAACGGACAGGAAGTTCAGGGATTCAACTTCATCATTCCGGCCAGTACCGCGCAGGAATTTGTCCGCCAGGCGGGAACGGATAACAAGGTCAGTCCGGTGGACGAGAAATGGCGCGAAGGGCTGAACCACTACTGGAAGCAGGAATACAGTTCCGCCAGCCAGAAGTTCAGCGAGATCACCGCCCTCTTTCCCGACCATAGCGAGGCGCGGAAACTGATTACCGACTGCCAGGAACACATCGCCAAGGGCGAGGACAAATCCGGGGCGGGCATTGTGACGGGAATCCTCGTGGTCGGCGTGATCGTGGTCGGTGGGGTGGTCCTGCTCATCGTGGCCGTGGTCGTTTTCTTCGTCGTCCGCAAGAAACCCTCCGGACAGCTTCAGGCCGCGCCGGTGGCCGTGGGGAGCCCCTTCCCGGTCGCCGTTCCGCCGACGACGCAACCGGCCCCGAATTACCAGCGGACCGAGGTGTTTTCGCCAGGAATGGCCGCCGGAGCATCGAAACTTCTCTTTACCGTCGGCCCGCTTCAGAGTCAGTCGTTTCCGCTGACGACGCAGGGCATGTATATCGGACGCGACCCGGTGCGGGCGCAGATCGTCGTCTCCGACCCGCAGGTTTCCGGCCAGCACCTCTGGATCGGCCTCGTCAACGGGCAGGCGTACATCCGCGACAACGGTTCGTCGAACGGCACGTTCCTCAACTTCGATCTGACCAACCGCGTCCGGGAAACCGCGCTGAAAACGTCGGATGTCGTCTCGCTGGGTGGCGCGGGAACGGTGAAGTTCACGATCCAGTAGTTAGTAGTCAGTAGTCAGTAGTCAGTAGTCAGTAGCCAGTAGCCAGTAGCCAGTAGCCAGTAGCCAGACGATAGCTCATAGCCGGATTGAAGGGGGCTTGGGGAAAAGTCGTCAGGTTGAGTTTCGCCTTTGCAAGATGGCCGACAAGACGCTTTTTTTCATGTCATTACCCAAACCCGAAAAACTGGTCGAGACTTCCGCCGGCGAATTGGCCGGGATGATCTCCGCCGGCGAACTGACGAGCCGTGAAATTGTCGAAGCGCACATTCGCCGGATTGAAGCGGTGAATCCGACGATCAACGCGGTCGTCGTTCCCCTTTTCGAAAAGGCGCTGGAGCAGGCCGCCGCCGCTGACGCGGCACTGGCCCGTGGTGAACGTCTGGGGCCGCTGCACGGCGTCCCGGTGACGGTGAAGGAATCCTACGATCTGGTCGGCACGCCGACGACGCTCGGCCTGCCGAGTCTGGCGATTCACCGCCCGGAGCGGAACGCGCCGCTCGTCCAGCGGCTGATCGACGCCGGGGCGATCATTCTCGGCAAAACCAACCTGCCGCAGATGGCGATGGCGAACGAATGCGACAATCCGCTCTACGGGCGGACGAACAACCCGCATGACGTCGAACGCGCGCCCGGCGGAAGCAGCGGCGGCGAAGGCGCGATCATCGGGGCGTTCGGCTCGCCGCTCGGCCTCGGAAGCGACATCGGCGGGAGCGTCCGGCTGCCCGCCAACGCCTGCGGGATTTCCAGTCTGAAACCGACCTCGACCCGGTTGACGATGCTCGGGCATGCCGAAGTCTTTCCGGGGATGGAAGCCATCATCTGCCAGCCCGGCCCGCTCGCCCGAAGCGTCGCCGACCTCGAACTGGTGATGGAAATTTTCTCGAAGCCGGGGCCGGACCAGACCGACCCGACCATCCCGCCGGTGCCGTGGAAAAGCTCCAAAGATATTGAAATCAAAAACTTGCGGGTGGCGGTTTTCGAAGACAACGGTTTTTTCCGACCGAATCCGGGCATTCGGCGGGCCGTCCGGGAAGCGGCGGACACACTGCGCGCCGCCGGGGTCACGGTCGAAACCTGGACGCCGCCCGACGTGGCCGAGGCGTTTGGGCTTTTTGTGGGCATTCTGTACGCCGAGGGGTGGGATTCACCAAAACGGATTGTCGGAAACAACCCGCGCTGGCCGGTTCTGAACCAGTTTTTCCAACTTGGGCTGGTCCCGAACTGGCTGTTGCCCTTTTTCGGACCGCTGCTGGATGCGTTCGGCCAGAAAACCGCCGCCCGGACGACCCGCGTCGCCCGTCGGCTCTCCGCCGCGGGCTACTGGGCCATCACCGACCGCCGCACCCGCTACCGCGACCGGTTCATGGCGGCGCTCGATGCCGGGCGCTACGACGCCATTCTCTGTCCGGTGGACGGCCTCCCCGCCCTTCGCCACGGCGCGAGTTTCTACCTGACGGAAGCCGTGAGCTACACGACACTCTTCAACCTGCTCGGACTCCCCGCCGGGGTCGTCCCGATGACGAAAATCCGCGCGGGAGAAGAAACCGAACGCCCGAAAACGTCCGATCTCGCCGATAAGGAGGCGATTCGGGTGGAAACCGGGAGTGCCGGAATGCCGGTCGGGGTGCAGGTCGCCGGACGGTACTGGCGCGAGGATGTGGTGCTGGCGCTGATGAAGGCGCTGGAAAACAACCGCTGAGCGACATGTATAAAGGATCGCGCGCGCGTACGATGAA
>JAAFHI010000277.1:4032-5619 GCA_013298335.1 Actinomycetota bacterium | reverse complement strand
GCCCGCGTTGCTTCAGGTGAAGCGCCAAATACTCTCCGAAATGGTCCGTACCCGCAGGAAAACCACCCTTTTGACTCGGAAGACCAGAGACCCCGTTGCGGCAGTTTGCTGGATTGTTGGTCGTTTTCGAGCGAGACATCCTTTCCGGTTGGTTTGAGAATAATTTTTACCGGAAAATCATTTTTCGGCGGTCTCCCACCTCCGGCAAAAGTGTCTCCTTCGCTCGGATGGATCTTTATTTCAATCAATGCGCCAGAATCGTTTGTCCCTTCACGAACCCACCGTTGAAAACTTGGCTGTAATGCGCGCGCCGTATCTTTGCCCGTCAGCACAACGGCAATAGCCTTGAGCAGGGTACTTTTCCCTGAACCGTTGTCGCCCGTGAAGACCGTCCATCCAGCGTAGTTCTTGTTACCACGGGAGAGATCGAAATCCAGGGATTCAAAACCACGAATGTTTTTGAGGGAGATTTTGCTGATGTACATGGCGCTACCCACCTCACATCTTTTCCGGAACCGGAATTCCGAGCACGTCCATCGCGGCTTGCAACCGGTTTTCGACAAGTAGGGTCACGCCGATGAGGAACTGTTGGCGAAGTGGATCGGTCTCGTTTTTGATGTTGTTTTCACGGACCGAATAGAAGGTGCTGAACTGCTGGGCGAGCTGGAAAGTGTACTTCGCGAGCTTGGCGGGTTCGAGTGAGTTGGCCGCGTCGCGAATAACTTCTTCATACTGAAGGGCAAACGATACCAAAGCCCAGATGTCATCACCGAGCTTTTCCGAAAAACAGGATGGTAGACTTTGCAACCCGTCTGAAAGGAGTTTTTTCGCGTTGCGATACTCAATATTCTCCGCTTGGAGTTTGCGGAAAATACTTTTCACACGGACGAGTGAATAGAGCAGGTAGACTCCCGTTTCACCCTGTTCAGCCAATGCTTCCTTGAAATCGAATGCAATAACTGTGTTGCGGGAAAACTTGAGTAGGAAATAACGCAAGGCCCCGACCGCAATCTTTTTGGCAATTTCTTGCTTATCGGTTTCCGATAGTTCTTCCTGTTGCCCCTTTACGCTGGCGACAGCCTTTGTTTCAAGCCGGTTGATGAGATCGTCGGCCCGGACGCCGAGCCCCTTGCGACCGCTCATCGAAACGATGGTCCGTTTCCGGTCTTCCTCGGAAAGTTCGAATCCAAGTTCCTCGCAGCTTGCGGGCGTGAGCGCGACCTTTTCGTAGCTCAGGTGCGAACTGCGCGCGACGCGGTGGCGTTCGGCTTCCGTCGTCACGGCCAGCACGCCCTTCTTCACGTATTCCTGCGCGTAGCTCTGGCCCACATCAATCACGTTGAAATAGGCCGCGCCGTTGCCGAACTCGTGAATGGGCTTGGTGTCGCCCTCGATTTCATCGGTGGTTGAAATCCACACCGGCTGGCCGTCCGGGTATTCGTGAAACTTGCGGTAGCGGAAGTTCAACCCGAGTTGACCGAGTTTCCACAAATGGTAGGCGATGTCCTTGCCGGTGTAGTTCACCGTGCCGTTCGAACGGACGAGCACCTTGTCGGCATCGTGGTCGTCGCCTTCCTTGAAAAAAAA
>JAAFHI010000277.1:0-4022 GCA_013298335.1 Actinomycetota bacterium | reverse complement strand
ATCGTGGTCGTCGCCTTCCTTGGCCTCTTCGGTTTCGGGCTTCGTTTCCTCTTCCTCCGCCCGCATGACCCAGCAGCCCTTGTTGCGGCCCTCGGTTTCAAACACGATGGCCCCGGTTTCCTTGAGCCGGGCAAACGCCCGATCCCAGAAATGCAGGTGCAGGATCTCGCTTTCGCAGGGCATCACGTCATAGACGATGCCGAGCCGCCACATGGTTTCGAGGTGGCGCTTCAGGATGCGCAGGGAAACGTGCTTCGCGATTTCGGCAATGTCGCCCTCGTCATTTTCGATGGCGTGGAGCGCTTCGGCACGAAGTTTGAGACGTTCCTTGTCTTCCTCGTACCACTTGCCGACCTTCGAATAGAGGTCCCAGCAGTAATCGTCAAACTTGGTCGTGATGGCGGCGATGTCGGCGAGCGATTTCTTTTCGATATGCAGAAATCCAACCACCACGTCGGCGACCTGCACGCC
Source organism: Actinomycetota bacterium (assembly GCA_013298335.1). Classification (GTDB taxonomy): domain Bacteria; phylum Acidobacteriota; class Blastocatellia; order Chloracidobacteriales; family Chloracidobacteriaceae; genus JAAFHI01. The sequence continues at coordinate 3,551 of JAAFHI010000277.1, read as the reverse complement.
CGTGTTGTCGATGTAGTTCTGCACTTCGACCGTTTCGCCGCAGGCCCGCAGCAGGCGCACGAGCGTGTCGCCGAGCACCGAGTTGCGCAGATGGCCGATGTGGGCGGCCTTGTTCGGGTTGATGCTCGTGTGTTCGACAATCAGCTTGCCGCCGATGGTCGGCTCGAATTGACCGCCCCTGAAATCGAGCGCACCGAGAAAGAGTTCGGACCGCTTGAGGAAAAAGTTCAGATACCCCGCGCCGGCAACTTCGATGCGTTCGACCGACGGAAGCGCGGCGAGTTCGGCGCGAAGGGTTTCCGCCAGTTGACGCGGGTTGTGCTTTTCACCGGTGGCGGCCTTCAGGCGCTTGGCAAGTTCGAACGTCACCGGCGTCGCCAGATCGCCGAGCGAAACATTCGGCGGACGCTCGATGGAGAATTCCTCAACTTCGAGGTTGAAGCATTTCAGGATGGCATCGCGCACGGCGCGCCGGACATCGGACTGGATTGAAAGCAACATGACTGAAATTTTCTAGGTGTTAAAATGGGTTTCGGCGTGAATCAAATCAGCCGTCCTGCAAACGAATTACCATAGAGAGGTGACGTCGCGATGTCCAGAACACTTCGTTCCAGTGTGCTGTGCCTGATGGTTTTTTCGATGGCGATGGGGTCGGTCACGGGGCAGACCCGTCGGCAACCGGCAAAGAAGCCGACGACCCCGCCACCGGCGCAGGTCCCGAAAGGGCCGCCGCGGGCCAAGCCGAGCAAGGTCGAGACGATGCCGGTCGAGGAATTGAAGAAACTGCGCGCCGTCATCGAGACCGATCAGGGCAATATCTCGCTCGAATTTTTTGCGGACCTCGCGCCGATCAATGTCCGCAACTTTCTGCGACTGGCCGACCAGGGATTCTTCAACGGGACCGAGTTCAACCGGATCGTTCCGAAGTTTGTGATTCAGGGCGGAGATTCGGCCAAATGGCCGGCGGACAGCCCGAACCGGAACATGATTTTTGAAACACCGTCGCTGAAGGACGAGTTCAATCCGACGCCGATCAAGAAAGGTATGCTGGCGATGGCGCATGGAAGTCTGCCGGACAGCGCCACCTTCCATTTTTTCATCTGCCTCGACCGCTATCCGACACTGGATGGTAAGTACACGGTGTTTGGACAGGTCACCGAGGGACTCGACATCGTGGAAAAGATCGCGGCCACGCCCGTCGAACCCAATTCAGATAAACCCGTTACCCGAATCACCGTGAAAACGATCCGGGTGGTCTTCCCTCAGTAGCGCCGTTTTCAATCGCGGTTCCGGAAACTCGTTTGGGTGGTCAGGAAGGTCGCTTGGCCTTCAAGAAAACCGTTTTTTACTTCAGAAAAGTTGTTTTGCACTCCGGGACGGACGTTTTGCCGTTCTGGAAAGTCGTTTTGCACTCCGGGACGGACGTTTTGCCGTTCTGGAAAGTCGTTTTGCACTCCGGGATGGTTGTGTTGTCGTCCTGGGAATCAGGTCGTGAACGCTTTTTTGTTAATAACTGTTCAGAGTCTCCCGCTTTAGCGGGAAAAAAATGTGGAAGCCGGACATTTCCAGGGGGAAATCAGGCCTCGTTCATGATTTTTTGCGAAATTGGAAATACTCCCCGCTAAAGCGGGGGACTCTGAACAGTTACGGTTTTTATTCAGCGGCTTTTTCGTTGGCGATGTTCTGGAACTGATCGGGCGTCAGCCGGTAGGGAAGCCACTCGGCCATCCGGTTGGCGCCGACCCGCTGATAGAAGTCGATGGCGATCTGGTTCCAGTCGAGCACCATCCATTCGAGCCTGCCGCATCCGCGCCAGACCGCTTCCTGAGCGACGGTTTTGAAGAGGGCCATGCCCGCGCCCTGCTTGCGGTTGTCGGGGAGGACAAAAAGGTCTTCGAGAAAGAGCGTCGGCATGGCGAGAAACGTCGAGTAGGTCTCGTACACCAGCGCGTAGCCGATGGCCTTGCCCTCGTATTCCGCCAGAAAAAGCGTGAAGCGGGGTTTGTCGCCGAATGCGTCATTGAGGAGGCGCGAACGCGCGCCTTCATCCGGACCGGGGAGATCTTCATAGTCGGCGAGCGCCTGAACGAGCATGAGAAACGCTTCGCTGTCGGTGGTGGTCGCCTGCCGGACTTTGAGACTGGATTCTGGTTTTGGAGTCATCTTGTTGAAGCGTCATCGGGTGAGAACCCGGTTTCCGGGGGGACGGTCGGGCACTCACGATGGTTTCAAAATAGGTTCGCCTCGCTGGCGAAACGTCATCCGTCGAATCGCCAGCGAGTATGTGCCAACCCGAAATTGAAAGAGGGTTTGAAACGACACAGTCGGTGGCGAATTTCGGACGATGACGCGGTCGGGATTGTGCGTCAGAGAACCTGCGTTTTCAACTTCTCCAGCACCGACAGCGCTTCCGCGGGGGTGAGGCGCTCGACTTCGAGGTTGCGGAGTTCGTCCAGTACGGTTTCGTTGGCCTTGTCGAAAAGCGACGGCTGGTCGTCATTCTTTTTGCGTCGTGACGGCAAATGACGCGCCAGTTTCGGCTTGCCGAGCACGTCGAGTTCGTTCGCTTCGAGGTTCAAAAGAATCTCCCGCGCGCGACCGATGACCGCCGCCGGAATCCCCGCGAGCCGGGCGACTTCGATGCCGTATGACTTGCTCGCGCTTCCTTCGATGACCTTGTGCAGAAAGACAATTTCGCCCGCGTTTTCGGAGACCGCGAGCTGGATGTTCTTTACGCCCGGCAGCAGGCGCGCGAGTTCGGTCATCTCATGGTAGTGCGTCGCAAAAAGGGTCTTCGCGGCGTGCTGGGCGTTTTCGTGGAGATATTCGCCGACCGCCCAGGCAATCGACAGGCCGTCGAAGGTTGCCGTACCGCGTCCGATTTCGTCGAGCAGCACGAGACTGCGCGGCGTGGCCGTGTTGAGAATGTTGGCCGTCTCGGTCATTTCGACCATGAAGGTCGAGCGTCCGCGCGACAGGTTGTCGGACGCGCCGATGCGGGTAAAGACGCGGTCGATGACGGGAATCCGCGCTTCCTTTGCGGGGACGAAGCAACCGATGTGGGCCATCACCGCGATCAGGCCGATTTGCCGCAGATAGACGCTTTTACCGCCCATGTTCGGGCCGGTGATGATGTGCAGCCGCTCGGTCGAATTGTTGATGACGACGTCGTTCGGGACGAACCGCGAGGTGTGGGTTTCGACCACCGGATGCCGCCCGCCGGTGATGACGAGTTCGTCGCCTTCATGCAGGTGCGGACGGACGTAGCGCCGCGCTGCCGCGAGGTTGGCGAACCCGGCGAGACAGTCGAGCGTGGCCACGACCTTCGCGGCCATTTGCAGGCGCGGTGTGTCGTCGAGAATCGAGGCCCGCAGTTCAAGGAAAATGCGGGTTTCGATGGTCACGATGCGGGCTTCGGCGTTGAGAACTCGTTCTTCGAGGTCTTTCAGTTCGGGCGTCGTGAAGCGTTCGGCGTTGACCAGCGTCTGTTTCCGGTCGTAGTCGTCGGGTACCAGTTTCAGGTTCGACTTGCTGATTTCGATGTAGTACCC
>JAAFHI010000931.1 GCA_013298335.1 Actinomycetota bacterium | reverse complement strand
TGTCTTCCGGGCGCTCAAGGACCGCAAAATCGGCGACACCGTCACCGTCACGGCCTATCGCGGCGGCAAGGCAATGACCTTTACGCTGACGTTGCAGGAACGTCCCGCCGAATTTCTTTCCCAGCCTCAAAATGACCAATAAATACAAGGAAAACCAATGACCGCCTCGGTTCAGGTCTGGCCGCTCGGCCGGGTGGATTACGACGACGGGCTTCGCATGCAGGATGCCCTCGTCGAATTGCGTCGCGAAGGTCGCGTTCCGGACACGCTGCTGCTGCTGGAGCATCCCTCCGTCATCACGCTGGGTCGCGCCGCCGACCGGACGAACATCGTTGCTTCGGAAAAACTGTTGTCGGCCCGCGGGATCGAGGTGTACGAGACGGGACGCGGCGGCGACGTGACGTTTCACGGTCCGGGACAGTTGATCGGGTATCCGATCATCGACCTCAACCCGGATCGCCGCGACATTCGCCGCTATATGCGCGACCTCGAGGAAGTGCTGATCCTGGCCCTCAGCGATTTCGGCGTTGCGGCGGGACGCATCGACGGCCTGACCGGCGTCTGGGTCGGCAACAAGAAGATCGCGGCGATGGGCGTTCGGGTGTCGCGCTGGCTGACCTCGCATGGCTTCGCGCTCAACATCTCGACGCGCCTCGACGACTTCAATCTCATCGTTCCGTGCGGGATTACCGACAAGGCGGTGACCTCGCTCGAACGCGAAGCCGGTGACGTCCATTCGCTCGATGACGTCGGGATGGTGATTGCGCGCCGATTCGCCGAGGTTTTCGGGCGTGAAATGACAATGCAGCACGTCCAGCACGAATCGGTGCAGGTCGTGATCTATCGCGAGCGGGAAGGCCAGCGGGAATATCTGATGCTGCACCGCCTGCCTGAGCGCGGGAACTTCTGGCAGCCGGTAACCGGCTCGATCAAGCGCAAGCGGAACGAAGCGCCGAAGGATGCCGCCAGACGCGAACTGCTGGAAGAAACGGGCTTCGATGTCGAAGTGAAGGACCTTGAGTATGTCCACACGTTCATCGTCGAAAAGAAGTGGAGCAAGAAGGGAATGGAAGCCCACGCGCCGATCTTCAACCGGGAGCATTCCTACTGCGTCCGCGTCGGCGACGGACCGGTGACGATTTCCCCCAAGGAACACGATGCCTTCGAGTGGCTTCCGTTTGAACCCGCGTTCGAACGCCTGATCTGGCCGGGGAACCGCAAGGCTTTTCAGAAAGTCGAGAAAATCCCGGCCAGTCGTTGACGCGGCAATCGGTAATGCCGTTTCCCGGCTTCATTATTCAATAAGCAATGCTTATCAAGTCATTGGAAATATAAGTTTGACTTTTCATGTCTCCGTCCATAGGTTGCGTTCCAACTCTTGCCCGTCCGGGCCGCACCATACGAAAACGGAGACACACTGGGATGACGCGAATCTCGATTTTCGACACCACCTTGCGTGACGGCGAGCAGTCGCCGGGATGTTCGATGAATCTTGAGGAGAAAGTGCGTCTGGCCCAATCCCTTGAGGAACTTGGCGTGGACATTATCGAGGCCGGGTTCCCGATTGCCTCGGATGGCGATTTCGCCGCGGTCAGGGGCGTTTCCGAGCGCTGCCGCAAGACGAAAGTGGCCGCGCTGTGCCGGACCGTCGAGGCCGACATCGCCCGCGCCGGTGAAGCGCTCAAACGCGCGGCCAGCCCGCGCATTCACACGTTTGTCGCAACGTCCGATATCCATCTCGAACACAAGCTGAAGAAGACTCGTTCGGAAGTGCTGGAAATGGCCCGCGAGGGTGTCCGGTTCGCGCGAACGCTCGCGGATGAAGTCGAGTTCTCCGCCGAGGACGCCACCCGCAGCGATATCGACTTTCTGTGCGACGTGCTGTCGGCGGTGGTGGCCGAGGGCGCGACCGTGCTCAATATTCCCGACACGGTCGGCTATACGTTGCCCACCGAGTACGCCGAACTGGTCCGGACCGTCAAACAGCGGGTCATCGGCGACCGTGACGACGTCATCATCAGCGTTCACTGCCACAACGACCTCGGGCTGGCGGTCGCCAACAGTCTCGCCGCCATCGCCGCCGGCGCGCGGCAGGTGGAATGCACGATCAACGGCATCGGCGAGCGGGCAGGGAATGCCTCGCTCGAAGAAGTCGTCATGGCCTGCAAGGTCCGCCAGGACCGCATGCCCTTCGTGACCGGTGTCAATTCACATCGGCTCTTCCCGACCAGCCAGTTGCTGACCGACATCATCGGCATCGGGGTTCAACCGAACAAGGCGGTGGTCGGGCGCAACGCCTTCGCGCACGAGTCGGGCATTCACCAGCACGGTGTTCTCAGCAATCCTCTCTGTTATGAAATCATGACGCCGGAATCGG
>JAAFHI010000271.1 GCA_013298335.1 Actinomycetota bacterium | reverse complement strand
GCAGCTTCTTGAAGCCGCCCTGAGCGACCCCGGTGAACTGGTAGCCTTCTTCGGCACGGATGAATTCCTGATCCTGCTGCCGGAAACCGACGCCGACCGCGCGCATGAAATCGCCGAGAACATGCGGGCGACCATCTTCGGCAAAAACATTCCGCACAGCGGCTCGCCGCACCGGGTCGTCACCGCGAGCATCGGCCTGACCAGCGACCTTCCTCTCTTCGACGGCGCACAGTTCGAATCAATTCTGGAAACGCTCCAGCAAACGCTGCTCGTCGCCCTCGCCAACGGCGGCAACGCGGTGGCCGTGTCTCCGACAGCGTTCCGGAGATAAAGGATGAAGGATGAGGGATGAAGGATGAAAAAATGCAATTTTCAATCACCCACATTCGAGGTCGAGGGTTTCAACCGAGCGGTCCGAGATCGAATTTCCTGAATTTCATCCTTCATCCCTCATCCTTCATCCTTTGTCTTGTCTTGGTCTCGGCGCTGGCGGGATGTTCACGCCAGCCCGGCGGTACGTCGCGCGCAACGCCGAACGCCGAACCGCGCCGGGTCATCGCGCCCGACGCGCGCAATCCCGGACGCCTCATCCACGTCGTCGTCGCGCTCTGCGACAACCAGTATCAGGGCATCGTGCCGGTCCCGGCGAAAATCGGGAACGGCGACGATCCGGCCAACAATTTGTACTGGGGGGCGGGTTACGGCGTCCGGACGCATTTCAAACGGTCGCCCGAATGGACGCTCGTTTCGGAAAGCGCCAATCCCAATCAGTTCGTGCTGCAACGCCTCGTCTTCAAACACAAAACGAAAGCGGCCTTTCTCGTCGCCGACGGGTATCGCGGACGCGAGATTCAACAGGCCACGACCGATTTCCTGACCTTCGCGGCGGGCGGCGACATTGAACCGATTGAAGTTACGGTCGGACAGAAAAAAATCACGCTGTACTGTGGCGGTGGTGCGGATCTCGTCGCCTACGTCGGGCATGATGGACTGATGGATTTCACGCTCCCGGAATATCCGTCAAAAGCGGATGACCACGAGCGCGACGCGGTCATTCTCGCCTGCATCAGCAAACGCTTTTTTGCCGATCCGCTCAGGAAAACCGGCGCGCGTCCGTTGCTCTGGACGACCGGCCTGATGGCCCCGGAAGCCTACGTACTGGAAGCCGCCGTGCAGGGCTGGCTCGCCGAAGAACCGGGCGACGCGGTCAGACGACGCGCCGCCACGGCCTACAACCGCTACCAGAAATGCGGGGCAAAGGCCGCGCTCAACCTGTTCGCGACGGGATGGGGCGCAGGAGAACGATGAATGCGGAACGATGAACGATGAAGTAAAAACTTTCGGATTCTTTTACTTCTTTGCCGCACGCAGGAGTTCTTGAGTGTGGGTCAGGAGTTCCGTACCACCCGGCGCGCCGTGTCCCGGCACAACCAGACGAATCTCGGGAAACCGCTTGCGAACCGCGTCGATGGAGGCCGACCATCGTTCGATGTCGGCGTCGGCAACGTTGCCGAGATTGGCTGAATCGCCGGATTTCACGAAGCAGCCGCCGAACAGAATCCGGCTCGACCGGCAATACACGACGATGTTGTCGGTCGTGTGTCCCGGCCCCGGATAGAACACGTCGAATTGCTCGCCGTCGAGCGTGATCGTCTTTTCGCCACCGAACGTTTCGAAGGTGGGCAGCTTCTTTTTATCGTCCTTTAAAAGTTCGACGGTTTTATCGAACAGCAGAAAGAGGTCGCCTTTCCGGTGCGGCAGACCGGGCAGCCCGCCGACGCGGTCAAAGTGAAAATGCGTCGGAATCACGGTCAGCGGCGCGTTCCCCGCCCGCGACCGAATCCATTTGGTGATGTTTTTTCCGTGAGCGGGCGTCCATCCGGGATCGACGACCAGAACGCCGCTTTTTGAAAGCATGACCAGACCGTTCGCGGGATAGGCCCCGATATCGGACAGCGAATAGTAGCTGACGTTGCGCCAGACACCGGGGGCGAGTTCGTCGAATCTGACGTCATTGAGCGAGGCGGGCGGCTTCTCGGGTTGCGGGGATTGGGCCCCAACGGATACGCGGGGCGCGGGAATGGCGCAGAGACACAGGGCAAACAGAAGTGCGAAGAAAAGACGGCGCACGGGAAACCTCCGAACGGACCAGGTTGGCCCGAGGTGATTGCATTCGTTTTTCAGGAAGACGAATGTCGAGTTGTATGCTGCGCTCGGCGCACTATCTTCAGAGTCGGGGTTTAAGACAAGTCATCCGAGAGGTTAAAAGGGACAAAAGGAGTCATGGAAAAATGAAACAGCCGCGCCCACCCCAAAATAACGAGGAATTCTCGGAAGCCCTTTCGGAAATCATCGCGACCTGCCTCCGCCAGTGGCAACATCGCCTTCATTTCGAGGCCATGCGGGCCCTCGACCTTGGGTGCTTTCCATGGCACGGCTATCTTGAATTGAGTTTTCTGACAACTCAGGAAATGTTCGAAGAGACGGAAGACAACGATAAGTGGGAGAATATTGGAGATTGGCGTTGGTACAATTTCAACGAAGAATGCCGAGATTGGGAAGAATTCAAACACCTGACCCAGTGGATTCGCGGCAAATGGTATCAACCTGAAAAAGAGCGCGAAGCTGAGATTGAACCATTATTCGAAGCGAGTGCCCGCGCACTGTCTTCCCCGCCAGTCATTCAAGAATTGCGAAATTACCTGCTCACCCCTGACTTTCAACTTTCGGTATTTCATCCGGACTACTCAGGAACCCACAATTACTGCCACCCATTTCTCACGGAAGATTCGTGGATAAAAGTCATCAAGCCAATTCGCACCGCCTGAAACTCGTCATCGAATACGACGGCACGGACTACGCCGGGTGGCAGATGCAGGACAACGCCGTCACCGTGCAGTCGGTCCTGTCGGACGCCTTCGCGCGGGTCGCGCAGGCGCGGGTGGTGCTGCACGCCGCCGGGCGCACCGACGCAGGCGTGCATGCCCGTGGCCAGATCGTTCATTGCGACGTCGAAAAGCCGCTGTCGCCCGAAAAATGGCACGGCGCACTTAACGCGAATCTTCCGCCGGACATCCGCGTGCGGTCGGTCGAATGTGTTGGAGACGATTTCCACGCGCGCCGGTCGGCAACGTCGAAACGCTATCGGTATCAGTTCTGGCGTGGACGGACGGTGAGTCCGTTCTGGAAACAGTACGTCACGGCGGTCCCCGTTGCGCTCGACTGGGACGCCATGCGCGCGGCCTCCGCTGACTTCGCCGGAACCCACGATTTCATGCCCTTTTCCGTCCTCGCGCTCGAAGTCGCGACCACCGTCCGCACCATCTTCTCCGTGACCTGGCGCGGATTTGAAGAAGACGGCCAGACAGGGAGACAAGAAGGCAGAGAGCAGTGGGGGATGCCCGACGAAGTGGTTGCGATTGAATTTCATGGCGACGGATTTCTGCGGTATCAGGTCCGGCGAATGGTCGGCACGCTGCTCGATATCGGACGTCACAAACTGCCGCCGGAAGCGGTTCGAGAAATTCTCTGCGACACAAAGCGATTTGCCGCGGGGGCGACCGCGCCGCCGCAAGGGTTGACTCTTATTCGCGTGGATTATTAGTATTCGCACGTTTTTTCGAGACGCCCCGCTTTCGATTGACGGCCATCCACCCGCAAACCGGTCGGGCAGTCGAAATGAGACAATCATAAAATCGAAAAATCATCAGACTGAGAGTCAGGAATCCCACGCAGCACAGCCTCCCGCCATGTTCAATTTCGACGGTATCGTTGAGCGCGGTTCGCGCGACGAATTTTTTCTCCGCCAACTCGACCCCCACCGCATCCCGGCCCACGTCGCCATCATCATGGACGGCAACGGACGCTGGGCGAACCGTCAGGGCAAGCCCCGTATCGCCGGGCACCCGGCGGGTATCGAGGCGGTTCGCGCGACGGTCGAAACCTGTGCCCGCCTCGGCATCGAAACACTGACGCTCTATACGTTTTCGATGGAGAACTGGCGGCGTCCGCAGCTTGAAGTGGACATGCTCATGCGGCTCCTGCGACAGTGCCTGCGGCGCGAATTGCCGCTCCTGAACCGCAACCGCGTCCGCCTCCAGTTCATCGGTCGGACCGACACGCTGACCTCCAGCATCCGCCAGTCCATTGATCATGCCGTCGGCGCAACCGCCGGGAATACGGGCATGAAGCTCAATGTGGCATTCAACTACGGCGGACGGGCGGAGATCGTGGACGCCTTCCGCGCCGTGGCCGACGAGTTCACCAAGGCGGGCCGCGCGCTCGACACGGTGAATGAAGCCGACATCGCCCGGCATCTCTACACCGAGAGCGATCCGGACCTTTTAATCCGGACCAGCGGCGAAATGCGATTGAGCAATTTCCTTCTCTGGCAAATGGCCTATACTGAGATATTCGTGACCGAGACGCTCTGGCCGGATTTCTCGCGCACGAACCTGCTGGAAGCGGTCGTCGCGTTTCAGCAGCGCAGTCGCCGGTTCGGCGGTGTAGAATCAGTTGCCGCGCCCGCGTCGGCTCTGGCGTAACCGCCCTTGAAATCCTGAACCTCGCCGATTGGTGAGTGACAATGTCCTTTCGCGTACCGACCGAACAACGCCGTTACTACCTCGCCGCGGGCGTCGCGCTGATGCTCGCGGGGGTGGCGTTTCGGACGCAGCATACCGTCGCCGGCCTCATTCTGCTGGCCGGATTCCCCGCGCTCATCGTGGCTTCCCGCTTCGAGGACGTCGAATTCGACGGGCAGACGATTCGCCGTCGCGGCCCGCTCGCGCTGGTTTCCAACCGGATTTTCGAGGAACCGATCTCCCTCACGCTCGACGAAGTGGAACTTGTCGCGACCGACGCCGGGCGTACGCACATGACGTCGTCGCGCGTGCGCTACCGCTATCGCACGGTGATCGTCGGGAACGGCCTCGAACTGGCCCTGCTGTCGAGTTCGCGCGGCTATCGCGGCTTCGTCAAGGCGCTGTTCGAAGCGGTGGGCGAGCAGAAACTCGATCCCCGTTCAAGCGAACTTCTCCAATACTGGGACGCCACCGCCCACATCGAATCGCTCGAAGTCAATCAGGAGCTGCTCAACAAACTGCCGACGCAGGTATTGCGCTCGACCGCCAACAACCTCGGCCTCGCAGGCCGGATGCGACAGGCCATGAACATTTTCACGCTGGCCTACAAGCGCGAACCGGGCAACGCCCACCTGCTCTATGAAATGGGCCGGTTCCTGCACACGGTCGCGGCGGTCGAGAATCCGCGCCTCCTGTTGCGGTCGAACGCCTGCCTCCGCCTCGCGGCGCACATTTCGCACAACGAGCCGCATCTGCTTGAACGCATCGGCGAAACCTACTGCGAACGCTACGACTTCGACCGCGCCACCCGCTGCTTCGAACGCGCCATCCGGCTCGACCCGACGCTCTTCCGGGCCTACGTCGGACTGGCCGAAATCGCCTTCCGGGCCGGCAAACTGGCCCGCGTAGCGCACTTCTACCACTCGGCGGCACAGTCAGCGACCGACCCGGCCCAGATGGGACGCGCCCGGCGCGAGGCGCGGTACTACGAACGCCTGAGCAACGACGACGAATACCTCGAAGCCGAAGTTCGACGCGTCACGTTCCTCCAAAACCTGCGCTGGATG
>JAAFHI010000843.1 GCA_013298335.1 Actinomycetota bacterium | reverse complement strand
GGCCGAGGCGATAAAGCAGAGCGACGAACTGAAATCCGCGCTGCTGGCCTCGGTTTCGCACAATCTGCGGACGCCGCTGACCTCGATCCGGGCGGCGGTGGACAATCTCATGCAGGACGACATCGCGTGGGATGCCGACGCCCTGCGCGAATTTCACAGCATCATCAGCGAGGAAACCCTGCGGCTGACGCTGATCGTGCAGAACCTGCTTGAAATGGCGCGCATCGAGGCGGGCGAACTGAAAATCGACCGGCGGTGGACCTCGGTTGCGGATATCATCTCCAACGTCCTGAATCTTTCGGCGGTGGCGTTGCGCGGGCATCCGGTTGACATCGTGGCCGACGAGTCGCTCCCGCTGGTGTTTGTGGATTCGCGGCTGGTGGGGGAAGTGCTTTCGAACCTGGTCGAGAACGCCGCGAAGTATTCGCCGTCGGGCAGCGTGATTCGCGTCGGCGCGACTGTGACCGAAGCGGGGGTTTCCTTTACCGTGACCGATGCGGGGGCGGGGATTCGTCCCGAGGAACTCGACCGTATTTTCGACAAGTTCTATCGCAGCGAGGCCGCGGATGAACGCAGCGACGGCACCGGCATGGGGCTGGCGATTGCGAAGGGCATCGTGCAGGCGCACGGCGGGGTGATTCGCGCCGAGAGCGGGGCGGGCGGCGGTTCGACCTTTACGTTCACGATTCCGACGGGGACCAAATCGGGGGTTGAGGCGTTGCCTCCGGAGCACTGACATGGCGCATCGACCGGACATTCTGGTGGTGGATGACGAGGCCCAGATCCTGCGTGTGCTGAAGGCGAGTCTCGGTGCGCGTGGGTATGACGTCCGCACGGCCCGCAACGGGCTCGAAGCGCTGGAAGCCGTCGACCGGAAGCTTCCCGAACTCATGATTCTCGATCTGGTGATGCCGGAGATGTCGGGGCTTGACGTGTGTCGCGACGTGCGGCGGCACGCGAAGTTTCCGATTCTCGTGCTGTCGGCCAAGGGCGCGGAGGGCGACAAGGTCGCGGCGCTGGATGCCGGCGCGGATGACTACGTGACGAAGCCCTTCGGCATGGACGAACTGCTCGCGCGGGTGCGGGCCGTGCTGCGGCGCATGTCGCCCGCGGACGCAGGCGGCACCACCCTGACGGTGGGCGACGTGGTCATCGACACCGAGGAACGGCGGGTCGTGGTCGCCGGACAGGAAATCAAGGTGACGCCGAAGGAATACGAAGCGATGAAGTATTTCGTCGCGAATGCCGGCAAGGTGCTGACCCACCGGACGCTGCTTCAGACGCTGTGGGGATGGCAGTCGGCGGACCAGACCGAATATCTGCGGGTGCTGGTCAATCAGCTTCGCAAGAAAATCGAACCCGATCCGCAGAAACCGCGCTACATCGTGACCGAGCCGTGGGTCGGCTATCGGTTTGTGCCGCATGGCGAGGACGAGTGACGGTCGTCGTTCGTCCTCGCGCGCCGACGGCAAAATCAGGAGATTTCGAAATCGGCCTGGCACTGGAACGGCGTTTCGCCTTCGGCGGGTTTCAACTGAACGTATCTTCCGTCGGATTGCAGGACGCGGGCCTTCACGTTGTCGTTGAGGTAGGCGTCGAGAATGCGTTCCTTGAGGTGTTTCTTGAGTTTCGACGACCGGATGGACGTGACGACTTCCACGCGCCGGTCGAGGTTGCGCGACATCCAGTCGGCACTCCCGATGTAGATTTCCTCATTGCCCTTGTTTTCGAAAAAGAGGATGCGGCTGTGTTCGAGCAGGCGTCCGACGATGCTGCGGACGCGGATGTTGTCGGAGATGCCCGGTATGCCCGGCTGAAGGATGCAGATGCCGCGGATGATGAGGTCAATCTGCACGTTTGCCCGCGACGCGCGGTAGAGCGCCTCGACCATCGTGAGGTCGGTCAGGCTGTTCATCTTCGCGATGATGCGGGCCGGATGCCCGGCTTCGGCGTGGCGCGTTTCGCGGTCCACGAGCGCGAGAAACTGCTTCCGCAGGTTCATCGGCGCGACCATCAGGCGCTTGTAGTGGGAAAATTTCGAATAGCCCGTGAGGTAGTTGAAGAGGTTGGTGACGTCTTCGCCGATGTCGTCGTCGGCGGTGAAGAGACCGACGTCGGTGTAGACGCGCGCCGTTGCCGGGTTGTAGTTGCCCGAAGCGATGTGGACGTAGCGCCGCAGCCCGGAGCCTTCGTTGCGGACGACGAGCGCGACCTTGCAGTGGGTTTTCAGGCCCATCAGCCCGTAGACGACGTGGACGCCCGCTTCTTCAAGCTGGCGCGCCCATTCGATGTTGTTCTCCTCGTCGAAGCGCGCCTTGAGTTCGACCAGTACGGCGACCTGCTTGCCGCGTTCGCTTGCTTCCATCAGCGATTTGACGATCGGCGAGTGGCGGCCCGTGCGATAGAGGCACATCTTGATGGCGACGACTTCGGGGTCGCGCGCGGCCTGGTCGATGAAGTCGGCCACCGTCGAGGTGAATGAATTGAAGGGATGATGCAGCAGCACGTCCTGGCCGCGGATGATGTCGAAGATGTTCGCCTTGCGCCGGAGCGGTTCGGGCACGCGCACCTGGAGCGGGCGGTCCTTCAGTTCGGGCCGGTCGAGCGAATAGAGCCGCATCAGGTCGGG
>JAAFHI010000903.1 GCA_013298335.1 Actinomycetota bacterium | reverse complement strand
AGAGATGCTCTCCTACGGCGTGGCGGAAGACCGCATCCGGGTCATCGGGATGCCGATTCACCCGAAGTTTCAGGAAGTGAACAAGGAAGACCCGCTCATCATCCGGCGCGAACTTGGTCTCGCCCCCGAAAAGTTCACCCTGTTCGTCAATGCCGGCTGGGTCGGCGGCGGCAACATCCCGAAAATCTATCACTCGCTGGCGCAGGCCGACCTCGATCTTCAGGTCGTTTTCCTGGCCGGTCGCAACCAGAAACTCGAAGAGGAAGCCCGCTGGATCGCCTCGCGCGCGAAGTTCCCGGTTACCGTCATCGGCTATTCGAACCAGATGGAGCGCATCATGCGCGCTTCCGACGTGATGGTTTCGAAGCTCGGCGGTCTGACCACCTTCGAATCGCTCGCGATGAACCTGCCGATCATCGGCGACGCGGTGACGCCTCCGATGCCGCAGGAAGCCGGCACCGGCACGCTCATCGAGGAACACAACGCGGGCGTCATGCTCCGCCGCGTGGACGACATTGTCCCCCTCGTCAGACGAATGCTCGAAAACCCCTCGATGGTCGCCGACATGCGCGCCGCGGCGGGGCAGTTGGGCGTCCCCGACGCCACCCAGCGCATCGTCAACGAAATTTCCGCGCTCGTCCCGGCGCAAAACTAAAAATGAAGCACCGCCGCCTGACCGGACGCTCCTTCAACGGGGCGTTGGTTGGCGCGCGGGTTCGGCTTCCCGCGGGAGTTCACCCATAATGCTTCTCGAAGGTAAAATCGCCTTTGTCACCGGCGGTTCGCGCGGTATTGGCCGCGGCATCTGTGAAGTCTTCGCCCGCGAAGGGGCCGACGTCGTTTTCAACTACAACAGCAACACTGCCGCCGCCGAGGAAGCCCTGCACGCCATCCGGGCCCACGGACGCCGGGCCGACGCCTTTCAGGTTTCGGTCACCGACCGGCCCGGATTGAAAAAGGTCGTCGCCGAAGTCGTCGAGAAATACGGGCGGATCGACATTCTGGTCAACAACGCTGCCATCAACCGGGGCGACGTCTTCCTGACCATGACCGACCGGGCGTGGGACGAAGTCGTCAACACCAACCTCAACGGTCTGTTCAACGTCACCAAGCCGATTTTCAAGAACATGGTCCGCCACCGGTACGGGCGGATTCTCAACATCAGCTCCATCGGCGGCATCCGGACCGTTCCGACGAGCGTCCACTACGCGACGACGAAATCGGCGGTGGTCGGATTCACGAAAATGCTGTCGCGCGAGGGCGCGTCGTTCGGCGTGCTGGTCAACGGCATCGCCGCGGGCATTTTCGATACCGATCTCGGCCATACCCTCCCCGACAAGTTCCGCGAAATGTACGAAATGGTCTGCTCCGTCGGTCGCCTCGGACGCCCCGAGGAACTCGGCGAACTCGCCGCCTTCCTGGTTTCCGAACGGAACAGCTACATGAACGGCGAGATGATCATCCTCGACGGCGGCACGGTAACCTAGAGAAGAGAAGGATGAGGGATGAAGGATGAGGGATGAAACCGGAGTGTTCCGGCGACATCCCTTTTCGTTTTTCCAGCGGGAAATTGTTTTGGAACGGCGAGGAAAAGGTATTTCTTGTCGTTCCAGAGGTATTTTTGACGAGGAAAAGGTATTTCTCCACGAGGAAAAGGTATTTCCTCCTGAGGAAAACGTTTTTTCCGTCGAAGAAAACCTTTTCCCTCACGCCCGAAAGGTATTTCTTGTCGTTCCAGAGGTACTTTTGACGGGGAAAAGGTATTTCCCCGCGAAGAAAACGTTTTTCCCGACATGGAAAACGTTTCGGCTGCCGTTTCAAAGCTCAATCGGACAATACGAGATCGAGACACTGGAAAAGGGAGAACGTGTTTTGTGGCTCTGCCGCCTGATGTGCGGAATGGCTCTGCCTTTCCGCATCGGTCACCCCAAAGGATTGAGGGCTTCAGCCCGACACATTCGCTCGGGGCAGAGCCCCTCGCGGGATTTATGGGGGGCGTGGCGGAAAGGCAGAGCCATTCCGCACATCAGGCGGCAGAGCCGCGTTTGTACCAATCCCCCGTGGTCTGATTTTGGTGAAAGCAAAAATTGTGAAACGTCCCACGGACTTTTCATTTGGCGCGAAGTCCGGCGGCGGTTCAGAATGACCTTTTGAACTTCCGTGGGAGCGCACATCCATGCAGCCGGAACATTCAGTGGACGTCCTGATCATCGGCGCCGGCATTTCCGGTATCGGCGCGGCCTGCCATCTGACCCAGCGTCGGAAGGGAACGCGATTTCTCATTCTCGAATCCCGCGCCGACCTCGGCGGCACGTGGGACCTGTTCCGGTATCCTGGCATCCGGTCGGATTCCGATCTTTTTACCTTCGGGTACGACTTCAAGCCGTGGGACAGCAGTATTTCGATTGCCGACGGACCGTCCATCAAGGCCTACGTCGGCGAA
>JAAFHI010000753.1 GCA_013298335.1 Actinomycetota bacterium | reverse complement strand
GCGGTACGGGTTTCACGCCGTTTCCGAAATCGGGATTCACCGCCGGATGGAGCGGGCACCGAACGCAGCCCCGCCGAACCCGGCGTCACCCAATTCAAACCACCAATGATAAGGAGACACGGATGTCACAACCCTATGTCGGTGAAATTCGCATGTTCGGCGGGAACTTCGCCCCGCTCGGATGGGAGTTCTGCAACGGACAGCTTTTGCCAATTTCGGAATTTGAAACCCTCTTCAACCTGATCGGCACGACGTACGGCGGCGACGGCCAGAATACGTTCGCGCTGCCCGATCTGCGCGGACGGTCCATCATCCATCAAGGTACGGGACCGGGCCTTTCGACCTACGTCATCGGTCAGAGCGCCGGCACGGAAAGCGTCACGCTGACCCTGAACCAGCTTCCCCAGCACCAGCACGTTCCGCTTGCCGTGAACAGCCCCGGAAATTCGGCCACCCCGACGAATGGGTACTGGTCGCAGCTCAACTCGGGACAGAATGCCTTTTCGACAACGCCGACCGGCGCGGTCGCCATGGCGGCGGGCGCGGTCGGTCAGACCGGCGGCAACCAGCCGCATGAAAACCGGCCACCCGTTCTTGCCATCAGCTTCATCATTTCGATGTTCGGGATTTTCCCGTCTCCCTCCTGAAAATGAAGGAAAAAAACGCACCCGGATTTTGAATCGGTTCTTTTCCCGACGTTCACCTTCGTCGGCTTACGGAGAAAAAAGATCATGGCACAACCCTTTCTGGCGGAAATCCGCATTTTTTCCTTCAACTTCGCCCCGCGCGGGTGGGCGCAGTGCAACGGGCAGCTTTTGCCCATCAACCAGAACCAGGCGCTTTTCTCGCTGCTCGGCACGACCTACGGCGGGAACGGCACGACCAACTTCGCGCTTCCGAACTTCCAGAGCCGCATGCAGGTCGGGTTCGGTTCGAGTTTCTCCCAGGGCCAGACCGGCGGACAGGAGTCGGTCACGCTGCTAACCACCCAGATGCCCGCCCACACCCATCAGGCGGTCGGGACCAACAACCCCGCGACCACCAACGACGGCACCGGCAACGTCTGGGCCAACACGACGCTGAATCCGTTTTCGA
Organism: Actinomycetota bacterium; assembly: GCA_013298335.1. Lineage (GTDB taxonomy): Bacteria > Acidobacteriota > Blastocatellia > Chloracidobacteriales > Chloracidobacteriaceae > JAAFHI01. The sequence goes on along the minus strand of JAAFHI010000753.1, from coordinate 1,845 downwards.
CCGGCACCCCCAACGTCACCATGTCGCCAGTCACGACGGCCACGGCGGGCGGCAACCAGCCGCACCCCAATATGTCGCCCTATCTGGTCCTCAATGTCTGCATCGCGCTGCAAGGCATTTTCCCGAGCCGGAACTAAACCGCCTGTCCGTCACCTTTCAGGAGAAAAAAACATGGCAGATCAATTCGTCGCCGAAATCCGCATGGCCGGATTCAACTTTGCCCCCACCGGGTGGGCCTTCTGCGCGGGGCAGCTTCTTCCGATCTCGCAAAACACGGCGCTGTTCTCGCTGCTCGGCGTCAACTATGGCGGCAACGGAACGTCCAATTTTGCGCTTCCGAATCTTCAGAACAGCATTCCGATTCAGTGGGGACAGGGCCCCGGCCTGAGCGACTACACCATCGGCGAAACCGCCGGCGCGGAAACCGTCACCCTGCTGCAAACGCAAATCCCGCAACACACCCATGCCGCCTCGGCCCGCGCCGACGCCACTACCGCTTCCCCGTCCAATGCCGCCTGGGGCAGGGGCGGCAGCCGGACGCAGGCGCTCAACACCTATGCCCCCGCCGGCAACCCGGCGAACTTCGCTCCGACGGCGCTGCAAGTTGTAGGGGGTAGTCAGCCCCACAACAATATGCCACCCTACCTCGCCATCAATTTCATCATTGCGCTTCAGGGCATTTTCCCGCCCCGTCCGTAGAGTGCGGAGCGTGTGGGGCAAGGTCCACGCGCTCGCGATTCATCACCAATGCGCGCGTTTTCGCCCGCGGCGAAGAACGAGCCATAAGGAAACAGGTTTTTTATGAAACATCCACATTCCGTACGCCATGTATTGTCCACGGCGGCGGCGTTTTCGGCCCTGATCGCGGCCCTGTGGTTCGGCTTCCCGCGCGCAAACGTCCAGACCGTCAACGCGCAGTCACAGCCGACGAACAGCCGGACGCAGATATTCCATCCGAACTCCGGAGCATCCGCGTCTCCAATTGTCGGAACAACCACCGAAACGACCACCGACGCGGCGTCCCCGGAAACGGGCGACGCCGTGCCGCAGTTCGTGGGACCGGTGCCGAAGGCGACGACCGTGACGGTCTCGACCACGGCCCAGCTCATCACCGAAATCAACAACTGCAACGGGCAGGTCGCGCCCTACAACGGGGCGAACACGATCGTTCTCAACGACGGCAATTTCGACGTCTCGACGATCAACAATTTCTGGTACGGCCCGACCGGCCTGCCGCCCATCCGGAGCGACATCACGATTCGCAACAACGGCACCGGCGCGACCATCCGCCGGACCGGCGGACCGAACTTCCGGCTTTTTTACATCGCGGGCGGAAACACGAGCGCGGGCCCGGCCGGCGCGGGCACGCTGACGCTCATCAACGTGACGCTCTCCGGCGGTTCTGCGCGGGGCGGTGACGGCGGCGCCAACAGCGGCGGCGGCGGCGGCCTCGGCGCGGGCGGCGCGATCTACAATCAGGGCACGTTGAACATGTACAACGTGACCCTCAACGGAAACACCGCGCGCGGCGGCGATGGCGGCAGCGACGACGGTGCCTCGGTTGAAAGCGCCGGCGGCGGCGGCATGGGCGGCAACGGCGGCGCGGGCGGTTCCGGCGTCTTCAGTCGCAGCGCCGGCGGCGGCGGCATGGGCGGCAACGGCGGCGTGTTGACCGGTACCAGCACCGGCGGCAGCGGCGGCGGCGGCATCAGCCAGGCGACGCTCCCCGGCGACACGGCCAATAACGGCGGCTCGCCGACCTCCACGACCACCGGCGGCGTCGGCGGCGGCAGCGGTGGCGCGGGCGGCAATGGCGGCCTGGGCGGCGCGGCGGGCAACCTCGGC
>JAAFHI010000990.1 GCA_013298335.1 Actinomycetota bacterium | reverse complement strand
CTTGGCCTCCTCGCCGTCCTTGGCGGTCACGATCCGGCAGCCCAGACGTTTGAGGCAGATCGTCAGCACGTCGAGGGTGGCCGGTTCGTCATCGACAATCAGCAGGGTCTGATCCGGAAACTGCTGACGCCGTTCGCGAAAAGCGTCGGTCGGCACCAGGGAGTCGTCTTCCGTGACCCAGGTTCCGCGCGCGCCCTGGGCCCATTCAACCTGATTGATGTTGACGAGTTCGGTCAGTTCCTTTCGGTAGGTGGCGTCCTGCTCGCCGAAGGGCGGCAATCCGGCCAGATAGCCGCGCGCGACGCCGAGTTCCTTGTGGCCGATGAGGATTTCGAGAATTTGACGGGTGCGGATGAAGGCTTCCTCGAACCGTTTCAACTGGAAACCAAGGTCCACCAGGGTTCGCAGGATACGAATGCGTTCGTCGCCACTCGCCAGCCGCTCGGCTTTCCGGAAGAAGGCGACCGCCGCCTCGACTTTCTTTTGCCGGAGGTGGATTTCCGCAATCCGACTCAGCAGGTGGACGGCTTCGCGGTTCTGCCCGATGCCCTGGAACAGATCGCATAACTGCTGCATTGCGAATGTGTTATCGGGATCGGCCTCAATTTCCTTTTCCAGTTTCTCGATGTCATGACGGGTTCGCGCGTCGTCAATCATCCCGACGACGCGTTCCCGCATTGATCGAACCTGGTCGAAAATTCCCATTGGGCCGCCTCCGAAAAAAATGGATGCCCCACTTTACCAAAGAACCCGCTTCCGGACCGGGAAATTACCGGTTTTTGGTTGGGCCGCGCCAATCAAGGAGCAGGTCCGAATTGCCAACCGAGGGGGGAGACTGGCATTATCCCCGGTTGATTCGACCATTTTTTATAAGTTTCGAGATTCGAATGAGTGAGAACGCCGCCGCTCGCAACGGCTTTGAATACGACGAACGTCCGTGGGGGACCTACCGGGTCATTGACGAAGGCCCCGGATACAAGGTCAAACGCATCGAGGTCATTTCCGGGAAACGGATGAGCTACCAGAAGCACGCCCAGCGCGACGAGCACTGGATTGTCGTGCAGGGCGTAGCCCATGTCACCCTCGACGGTCGGGATGTGACCGTCCGGCTCGGCGAGTCCATCGACATTCCCCTCGGGGCGGCGCACCGGATTGAAAACCAGGGCCCCGAAACCCTGATCCTCATCGAAATTCAACGCGGCCTGTATCTCGGCGAGGACGACATCACCCGCCTTCAGGACGATTTCGGTCGGGTGACGGCTTAAGATCCTTCTGAACACAAAGGCACAAAGACACAAAGACACAAAGCCACAAAGGAAGTCCATTTCTCTTCCTCTGTGGCTTTGTGTCTTTGTGCCTTCGTGTTTCAGAGGGCGGGAAGCACGATGCCCCTGCATTCCCCGAAACCGATCCGGCGGAAGCCCTCGCGTTCGCAGAACCCCTTGAAAATCACCTCGTCGCCGTCTTCGAGGAATTTCCGGGTCTCGCCGTTCGGCAGGGTCAGCGGTTCCGCGCCGCGCCAGGTCAGTTCGAGCAGGCAGCCGCGCGAATCCTTTTCCGGACCGGAAACCGTCCCGCTGCCGAGCAGGTCGCCGGGGTTCAGGTTGCAGCCGTTGCTCGCGTGGTGGGCGATCATCTGGGCGGGCGTCCAGTAGAGGTCGCGGAAATTCCCCCGGCTGACACGGTGCGGGGCGAGGCCGGCGGCGCGCATCCTGTCGGTCAGCAGATAGACTTCGAGCGTGATGTCGAACCCCCCGTACGCCCGGTTGAACTCACCGTCGAGGTAGGGCAGCGGCGCGGGATCGCCTTCCGGGCGGGTGAACGCCGCCGTCCGGAACGGGGCCAGCGCTTCCGCCGTCACGACCCACGGCGAAATTGTGGTGGCGAAACTCTTGGCGAGAAACGGCCCCAGCGGCTGGTATTCCCACGCCTGCATGTCGCGGGCCGACCAGTCGTTGAGCAGGCACAGTCCGAAAATCCGCGATTCGGCCTCGGTCATCGAGACGGTGGTGCCCCGTTCGTTGAAACCGGACAGAAAAATGCCGACTTCCAGTTCGTAATCGAGCGACCGGGTCGGGGCATAAACCGGCGGCGCGTCGGAGTCGGGTCGAATCTGGCCTGACGGACGCCGGATGTCGGTCCCGCTCGGGACGATGGACGAGGCGCGTCCGTGATAGCCGATGGGGATGTACTTGTAATTCGGCAGCAGCGGGTTGTCCGGGCGGAACATCGAGCCGACGTTGGTGGCGTGG
>JAAFHI010000911.1 GCA_013298335.1 Actinomycetota bacterium | reverse complement strand
CTTTTTCGGCTACGGTGTGTCAAGAACTTTCTTCCCGAATCCGTCTCAACTTCGACTTTCTTCAAACTTCATCGTTCATCATTCATCGTTTTTTCCCGACTCCCAAGACCCTCAAGACCCACAAGACTCCCAAGACCCTCTTTCCCGACTCCCCAGACTTCTTATCCAGTCGTTTTTCCCTGATCTTCCTTGGTGACGTGGATGGTTTCCGTGTCGGTGACGGTCAGGTTCTGGACGGCGGTTTCGTATTCCTCGGGAAGGCCGCCCATCGTCTGCATTTCCTCGACGATATGATCGGGCAGGGTGATACCGCGTGATGTGTTTCCGGTTGACGCGCGATAGGGGTCAATTCCAAGCGTTTCGGCCAGCAGATCGCCGTATTCGCGCGCCGTCGGTCGGGTTTCGGGTTCTTTCGTGAGCGCCTTTTCGACGACCTCGACGATGGGTTCGGGCAGGTTCGGCAGCACCGTCTTTAGCGGGGGCGGGGTCATCCGCAGGTGGCCGATGATGACGCTCATGATGCCCTCGTTGGTCATCGGGAACGGTACCTTGCCGGTCAGCATCTGGTAAAAGAGGATACCGAGGCTGTAGACGTCCGACCGTCCGTCGTAGGGCCGGTGGTTCAACCGTTCGGGGGCCATGTAGACCGGTGTTCCAACGATGCCACCGGTTTCGGTCGCCTGCACGATGTCCTCGCTGAGATCGTCGTTGACCAGTTTCGCGATGCCGAAATCCACCACCTTCACGACTTCGCCATCGTCCGTCTGGTGCAGGAAAATATTGTCCGGCTTGATGTCGCGATGAATGATCCCCGCCGCGTGGGCCGTCGCCAGCACATCGCACACCGGCAGCAGAATCTGGATGCACCGTTCCGGCGAGAGTGACCCGCGCAGGCGCAGGTCAGTCGCCAGCGAGAGTCCCTGCAAAAGTTCCATCACGATGTAGGCGATGCCTTCTGCCGAAACACCTGAATCGAGAACACTTACCGCGTTCGGATGATTGATGCGGCAGGCCGAAATGCCTTCCAGCCGGAAGCGTTCGACGCTCGCCGTCGAGGCGTTCTTGCCCGCCGGACGGAACACCTTCACCGCCACCGGTCGCCGGAGCGCAATATGCGTTGCCCGGTAGACCGCGCCGAACCCGCCCGCGCCGATCTTTTCGTCCAGCCGGTACTTGCCCTCGATGACCGTCCCCGGCAGCACGTCCTGAAGGGCCGAGAAAATCAGGTCGGCGCGCTTGTGCAGTTCGACGAGCGCCTCGTTCTTCTTCGCCAGTTCCTTGTTGCGGACCTCAACCTGCTTCTGCGACGACTTGATCTGGTCGAGCGCCTTTTCAAGTTCGGCGTTCTTGCCGTTGAGCTGCTCGGTCCGCTTGACGACCTTGGCTTCGAGCATGTCGGCCCGCTTCGCCAGGGCACGGAAACGCAGCCGGACGCCCGTGAAGACCACCGCTCCGGCCAGCAGAATCAGAAACCCTTTTGCCCACATCGTCTGGTAAATGAAGGGTTTGACGTTGATTTCAACCGTCGCTCCGAGGTCGTTCCAGATGCCGTCGTTGTTGCACGCCTGCACCGAAAAGCGGTAGGTCCCCGGCGACAGGTTCGTGTAGTAGGCCGCCCGCCGCGTATCGGCCTCGACCCAGACGTTGTCCACGCCCTCCAGTTTGTATTTGAACTTCACCTTCTCGGGCGCGAGGAAACTCAGCCCGGCGTAGTGAAATTCGAACTTGCTCGCGCCGGGGCCGATGTCGAGACGCGGCGCGAAGTGGAACGATTTTCCGTCGGCCACGATCCGGTCGATGACCACCGGCGGCGGCTGGCGATTGACCATCAGTTGATTCGGATCGAGCACCGCCACGCCGTTGACGGTCGAAAACCACAGCCGTCCGTCGCGCGATTTCGCCGCCGACGGCCACGACGTGCCGTTGCACTGGTTCGCGCCCATCCCGTCGGACTTGCCGAACACGTCGCAGGCGATGGGCTGGACGTTGCCGTTGGCGATGTCGGTCAACTGTTTCTTGGCGACGCGAAAGATGCCCCGGTTGCAGGTCATCCAGAAATACCCGGCGGGGTCCTCCAGAATCGCGAAAACCGTGTCGTCGAACATTCCCGACTGGGCATCGTAGGTCGTGAGCTTGCCGTCCTTGAGCCGGCACAGCCCGCCGCCGCCGGTCCCGATCCACATCACGCCCTCGGCGTCTTCATACAGCCCGAAAACCTGATTGCTCGCCAGTCCTTCCTTTGTCGAATAGATCGTCATCTGCCCGTTCTCGATCCGGAGCAGACCGCGTCCGCTCGTCCCGGCCCAGATCACCCCCGCCCGGTCCTCGATGAGAATGCGCACGTTGCCGCCGGTCTGGCCGTTCTGCTGCCCGGCGTACTCCGTGACCACCTTCCCCTTGTCGAGCACCATCACGCCCCCTCCGACG
>JAAFHI010000366.1 GCA_013298335.1 Actinomycetota bacterium | reverse complement strand
CGAACGACGGCGCGCGGGGCAAGTAACATCGGAATCCGGAACGCGGAACATCGAACATGAAAGGACTTGAACCCCTTTCCGTGATATTCGATAGTCCGCGTTCCGCATTTTGACGTTCCGCCCCCCCCATCTCTGCACATGCGCATTCTCCACACGTCGGACTGGCATCTCGGACAGACCCTGCACGACGTGTCGCGCGAGGACGAGCACCGGCGTTTCCTCGCCTGGTTGCTCGACACGCTCGCCGCCGAGCAGGCCGACGCCCTCATCGTCGCGGGCGACGTGTTCGACAACGCCAATCCCTTTTCGTCGGCGCAGCGGATGTACTACCGGTTCCTGGCCGACTGTCGCGCCCGGTTTCCCAAACTCGATGTCATCGTCGTCGGCGGCAACCACGATTCGCCGAGCCGCCTCGACGCGCCCGCCGATCTGCTCGATGCCTTCGGCGTCACGGTCGTCGGCGGCGTGCCGCGCACCACGGACGGGCGAGCCGTGGATGTCGAACGGTTCGTCGTGCCGCTGACCGCCGCCGCCGGCCACGTCGCCGCGTGGGTCGTCGCCGTGCCGTTTCTGCGACCGGCGGACATTCAGGGCGAGGTCGAATCGGATGAAGACCGCGCGGTCGCGGGCGTCCGCCGGCTGTATGACGCGGCGTTCGAACTCGCCCGCGCCCGCCGCGCGCCGGGGCAGGCCATCGTCGCGACCGGACACTGCTACATGGTCGGCGGCGAACTCTCGAAACTGAGCGAACGCGAGATTCAGCGCGGCAATCAGGACGCGCTGCCGGGCGATCTTTTTCCCGACGACGTGGCCTACGTCGCGCTCGGTCATCTGCACAAGGCCCAGCGCGTCGGCGGGCGCGACCACGTTCGCTACTGCGGCTCGCCGATTCCGCTCGCGCTTTCCGAAAAGGACTACCGCCACCAGGTTTTACTCGTCGAACTCGACGGCGAAACCTGTCGCGAGGTCAGGGAAATCCGCGTGCCCCGCACGCGCGACCTGCTGGTCATTCCCGAAGTACACGCCCCGCTCGACGACGTACTTCTCACCCTGAACGAACTTCCCGCCGAGCCGACCGACGACGAACCGAAACCGCTGCTCGAAGTGCGGGTCGCGCTCGACGCGCCGCAGCCGAATGTGACCCGGACGGTGCGCGACGCGGTGGCGGAAAAATGGGTGGAACTGGTCAGCGTCCGCGTGACCTACACCGGGACGGGGCGCGGTCTGGCCGACGAGCTGCCCTCGACGAACCTGAACGACCTCACGCCGGAGGACGTCTTTCTGCGGCGCTATCAAAAGTACTACGCGGGGGAAGATGTTCCGCCCGAGCTGTTTGACGCCTATCGCGAGATGCTCGACCTCGCGCGCAACGGAGGCGACCGATGAAGATCCTCGCCATTCGCGGCCAGAACCTCGCCTCGCTGAAAGCGTTCGACGTGAATCTCTACGACGGCGTGCTCGGCGAATCGGGGCTGTTCTCGATTACCGGCCCGACCGGCGCGGGCAAAAGCACGCTGCTCGACGCGCTCTGCCTCGCGCTCTACGGGCGGATTCCGCGCATTGCCGAGGAACGCAGTTCCTTTGAAATCAGCCTCAGCGACAAGGAAAGTCTCGGCGTCAGCGATACGCGCCACATTCTGCGGCGCGGCGCGGGCGAGGGATTTGCCGAAGTCGATTTTGCGGGCACGTCGGGGCGGTGGCGCGCGCGCTGGAGCGTCTACCGCGCCCGGAAAAAGTCCGATGGGAAAATTCAGCCGCCGACGCTCACGCTGACCGATCTGGAAACCGAAACCGTTCACGGCGAACACCGGATGACCGACACCCTGCGGCTCATCGAGGACCGCGTCGGGCTGACCTATGAGCAGTTCTGCCGCTCGGTCCTGCTGGCGCAGGGCGATTTTGCGTCATTTCTGAAAGCGAAAGGCCACGACCGCGCCGCGCTGCTCGAAAAGATGACCGGCACCGAACTCTACTCGCGGATTTCGACGCTCGCGCACGACCGCGCGAAGCAGGAAGCCGACACGCTGCGCGACCTGCAACGCGACGCCGAGGCCGTGAATTTGCTTTCGGAAGAAGACCGCGAGGAATTGAACAAAGAGTATGAGTCGCAACAGGAAGATGGTCATCGCCTCAGGGAAGAATTGAAGCAAGCTGAATCCGCCGTCCAATGGCATCAGAGGTGGGAAGAACTTCGGGATGGTGTGAATCAGGCTGGTGAGGCTGTAAAGCTGAATCGGGCAGCGTTCGCGGAAGCCGAGCCGGAACGGATGGAACTCCGGCGCATCGGGGCCGCCGAGGGATTGCGCGCGCTGGTGGTCGAATTCGATGGCGCAAACAGCCGGTCCGCCGAGGCCGGGCAGGCGCTTGAAGCGGCCCGGACTCATCTGAATGACGCAGTTGATTCACGAACCCTCGCGACCGCTCACGAGCGCGTCATGCGCGAAGCATTCGATGGCGTGGAACGCGAACGCGCCGAACGTCAGTCCGACATCGAGTCGGCGAAATCGCTCGACGTACTTCTGGTTGAAGCCGAAAAACAAAAGCGCGCGGCACAGGACGACGTACAAAAAGCGAACCAGGAATTGAACGCCGCCGGCGCGTCGGTCAAACGTCTCGAAGACGAACGCGCCACCGTTCAAACGAATTTTAAAGCCGCCGGGGCGTGGCTCGACGCCAACGCCAGGCTGTCGCCGCTCGCCGCGCAGTGGGAACGCTGGCGGGCGGAACTCATCCGCTACGGCAAGGCGCGGCAGGCGCGGTCGGCACTGCAAAAAGAGTCCGTGGTCATCGCCGGGAATGTCGCGCGCTTTGAAAAGGAATACGACCGGTCATCGGCTTGCGTCGCGGAATCCACGGAAGAGAAATCGGCGGCGAAGATCGCGCGTGACGCGAGCGAAGCCGCCTTCCTTGAGCATCAGAAACAGTTTCCCGCGGACCGGTTTCGTACTGAACGCGAGCGACTTTCAAAACAGGGCGCGGCGTTCGATGAACTGGACCGGCTGGCGAACGACGTTCAAAAGTATGACGCCGACCGACGCGAATCCGAGGCGACGGCGGAACGGGAAGAAGCCTTTGCCGCCGCGAAACACGTCGAAATCACCGGACTCGACGAAACGAAAAAAAATCTCGATACGGTACTGGTTGAACGACGGCATGAACTCCGTCTGGCCGAGGCGGGCGAGGAACTGGCGGCGCGACGTCCCGATCTGCTCGTGGACGGGCAGCCCTGTCCGCTGTGCGGTTCGATTGACCATCCGCACGCCGACCAGGTTGCGCACGCGAGCGAGACGGTTTCAAAACTCAAGGCCGAAGTCGGTCAACTTGAATCTGAACAGGCCAAAGTCGAGAAAAGACGCGCAACCCTTGAACGCGAGCAGTCGGCGCATCAAAAAAATGCCGAATCCGAGCGGAAACTCGCGAACCGGGCCGCGACTGAAATCATCGCGCGGCAGCAACGCTGGAACGAATTGCGGGCCGCCGATCTTCCCGCCGATTCGCTGGCTGAAAACGTCGCGGGAATCCTCGATTCCTTCAAACGGAACATCCGCGCCGAACTCGACGCGGTCGCGCGGCGGGAAGCCGAATCGGAGAAATTCCGTCAGGCGTACGACGCGGCGCGGGATACCTTTACCCGTGTTTCCGAAGTGTTTACCCGACTGACGAGCGATTTTCAAAAGACGGAAACCGCGCTGGCGAACGCGCGGCGCGACCTTGAAGCCAGAACGAACGAATTGAACGCGACGCAGGCCACCATCAATGAAATCGTTGACGGCGTATCCGCGGCTTTTTCCGATGATTCAAACTGGCGTGAGGAACTCGCCGCCGATTGGGAAACCTTCGGCGTCGCCTGCAAAAAGACCGTCGAGCGGTGGTCGGCGACGAATCGGGCCAGAGCCGAAGCCGAAACCGGCCTGCGTGAGATCGACGGACCGCTCGCGCTCACCCGCGCCGAACTCGCGCAATGCGAGACGGCGATTCAGGAGAAGCAGCGCATTCTGAAATCGCGAACCGATGAATCCGAACGGATTGCCCTGGAACGGGCAAAACTTCTGGACGGAAAACCGGTGGCCGAAGTGGTTCAGGCTTTGGATCGGGCTTGCGCCGAGGCGCGGAAGAATTTCGAGGCCGCGCAATCGGGGGCGATGACGGCAACGACGGATCTTTCGGTGGCCGAAGCCGCCGTGAAGCAGGCGGAGCAGGCTGTCGAACGAACGCGGCACGAGGTGTCATCGGCGCGTACAAAACTGGATGCCGCGCTGGCCGACACCGACTTCGCCGATCTCGCCGCGGTTCGTCCGTTACTGGCGATTTCCGCCGCCGACCGCGCCGCGCGAACCGCACAGCTCGATGTACTGACGAAAAACCGGATGGAGGCCGAAACGGTTTTCAAGGAAAGAACGTCACGGCTCGACGTACACCTCGCGACCGACCGGCCAGCGATGGATCTCGCGCAGGCGCGCGACACGTCGGACGATCTCCGCGCCTCGAACGAGGCCGTCCAGCGGCGCATCGGCGAAATCGAAGGCCAGTTGAAACACGACGACGACACGCGCGTCCGGCTGGCCGACCGGCTGGCCGACGTCGCGCGCCAGCGGGCGATTTGCGACAAATGGGTAAAGCTGGACGATCTGATCGGGTCGTCCGACGGGAAGAAGTTCCGCGTGTTCGCCCAGAGCCTGACGCTCGACATTCTGCTCGGCGTGACGAACCGGTACCTTGAGAAACTCCGTCCGCGCTACCGGCTGGAGCGCGTCCCGAATCAGGACATGGAACTTCAGGTACTCGACCGCGATCTCGGCGATGAAGTCCGGACCTGTACGACGCTTTCCGGGGGCGAAACCTTTCTGGTGTCGCTCGCGCTGGCGC
>JAAFHI010001005.1 GCA_013298335.1 Actinomycetota bacterium | reverse complement strand
ACGCCAAGACGGCCAAGCGGTTCTTCGTGGGCCTGCCGATTCCCGCCGCCGCCGGTCTACTGGCCTCGATTGTCCACTTCACCCCGCTTCCGATGCTGTACAAGTCGGTGGATTTCAACTTCTTCGGACAACGCATCTTCCTCAATTCACTCACGCTCGCGACGATGACCTTCGCGCTGGTGGTCACGCTGGCCTTGCTGATGGTCAGTTCCTTGCGGTTCAACAGCTTCAAGGGCGTCGGTCCTCACACGCGGCATCCGCAAATGATCCTGCCGATGATCGGGTTGTTGATTTTTATGGTCTACAACTACTCCGAGTGGACGCTGCTGATTATCGGCGTCGTCTACGCAGGCCAAGGGCCCGCCGGCAAGTTCTTCGGGCTGTTTCGCCGGAAATCGCGAACTCTGACGCCCGAAGCGGTCATCCTCGAACACGATTGAAAAGTAGTCGTCAGCGGCCAGCGGCCAGTCGTCAGTTTTCTCTGACTGCTGACCACTTCCTGCTGACCACTGTCCACTGACTCCTATGTTCAGACTCGATGGAAAAGTTGCCGTCATTACCGGCGGCGCAACCGGAATCGGACGCGCCATTGCCGAACTCTACGCCGAGGTCGGCGCCCGCGTCGCCATTTTCTCCCGCCGGATGGCCGAGGGCGAGGAAACCGTTTCACGCATCACCCTCATGGGCGGACAAGCCATTCACATTCAAGGGGATGTGAGCGTCGAGGACGACGTCAAACGCCTGGTGAACGCCGTCTCCGACCGTTATGGATGGATCGACATTCTCGTCAACAACGCCGCCACCAACCGGCGCGTGCCGCTTGTCGAAACCTCCGAAGACGACTGGGACGCCGTGATGGACGTCAACGTCAAGGGTGCGTTTCTCTGCGCCAAGCACGTCATCCCGACCATGCAGTCGCGTGAAACGGGCGCGATCATCAACATCGCGGGTCTGCTCGGCGTGAAGGGTGGGGCGGGGAATCAGTCGGCGTTCGCGGCGTCGAAAGGCGCGCTCGTCACGCTGACGAAGTCGCTGGCGGTCCGGCATGGGAAGGACGGCATCCGCGTGAACTGCATTTCACCAGGTTTCGTGCCGACCGAACAGAATCGCCATCTCATCGAGGATGCCGAAGACCCGGATGCGCGGCGAAAAGAGTACGAAGCGGGCTATCCGCTGCGCAGACTCGGGCGTCCGGAAGACATCGCCTACGCCGCGCTGTTTCTCGCTGCGGGCGAAGCCGGGTGGGTGACGGGTGTCAATCTCGTCGTGGACGGCGGGCTGCTCGCCAAATAGAGCAGTTGTAATTTTTAAGCCGTTTCCGCTTGCCCTGCCCTCAAGGACAGGGCTATTCAAAAACAAGCCTCGTGAACGAGGCTCAAACCAAGTTTTTTCAATTCTTCAGCCTCGTTATGGTTTTTGAAATTTGAACCGGTCAGACAAAGGCGCGAATGCGCCGCCAGAGAATAGCCCCACCCGGAAGGGTGGGGTGGGTGACGGTGGAGCGCCGAGCCGCAACGCGGCGACACAAACCTGTGTCGCGTCTTCGACGCTCTGAAAATGGACCCGATGCGACCCCACCCTTCCGGGTGGGGCTATTTTCTGCCGGCGCATCCGCGCCTGTTCGGGACAGTTTCAACCCATCGCTCGTAACGGTTCAATTTGTCAAAGACCATCCCGAGGCTTGAAATCCAATAGCCCTGGTCTTGAAGGCAGAGTGACTGGCGGCTGAACAATTACAAGTCGTTTTCGGTCGTACGCGCGGAAGACCGGTTTGCACCCGCAGAAGTTCCCCATGCAGGCGCGGAAGATCGGTTTGCACCCGCAGAAGTTCCCCATGCAGGCGCGGAAGATCGGTTTTCACCTGCGGAAGTTCCATTTGCACCCGCGGAAGTTCGGTTTGCACCTGCGGAAGTTCCACATGCAGGCGCGGAAGATTGGTTTGTACCTGCGGAAGTTCCATTTGCACCCGCGGAAGTTCCCCATGCAGGCGCGGAAGATTGGTTTGTGCCCGTGGAAGTTGCGCATGCAGGCGCGGAACTTCGATTTGCAGGCGCGGAAGACGAATGTGCGGGGAGTTCAAGCGATTTTTTGAACTCCCCGCAACCATTTTGAGGACTGTTCGGGATAATGCGGGAGGCGTCGTCCAGGTTTCCCCGACATCTGATCCCTGATCCCTGACCCCTGTTTCCTGCTTCAAACCTG
>JAAFHI010000823.1 GCA_013298335.1 Actinomycetota bacterium | reverse complement strand
CGAACGCCCGGTAGCCCCGCTGGCGGATGGTGACGCGATGGCGACCGGTGGCGATCTTGAGCGCGACCGTCTTCCCGTCGCGGAGCAGCGCCTCGGCGGGCAGCGGTTTTTCATCGACCGCGATCACGGCGGTCGCGCCGAGCTGTTCCGCTGAAAAGGTCAGAAATCCGAAACGGGAAACCAGTTTGGCGACGACGGGAAGTCCGCGACCGGCCCGGATGACGCAGTCGGTGACAAACGGCTCGTAATCCGCGTGTCTGATGCTGATGCGGTAGCGCCCGGCGGGAAGTCCGCTGAAAAGCGCCTGCTGTTTGTCGTCGCTGACCGAAGTCGCGCGCAGCCGTTCGCGTCCCTTGGGGCCGGAAAAGAGTTCAATCGTCGCGCCGGTGAGATTGGTCGCGACGATGAGTTCGCCGGGGGAAGGGGCGGGCGGTCTGCGGATTGAGCCACCGTTCGGCTTCGGAGTGTACGTCTCGGTCGGTTTCTGACCGAACACCGTCATTCCGCCAAAATTTCCCGCGAGGAAAAGCCCGAAGCAGCCGAGGCGAAACCAGTTTTTCTCGTAACAATTCATGGGGTGTTCGATTTCGGCGGGGTTGCCGCCAGCCGAAACCCGTATTCGGGCTTCCGAACCGTGGGAATGTCCCAGGCCCGATAGCTGGTTCGCGCCGCGTTGACCTTCGAGCGAAAATTCCCGCCTCTCACGACCAGACACGCCCGATCTCCGGGTGTCGCGGCATACGTACTTCCGGGATAGACCTCAAACGTGGAACGTGTCCATTCTCCGACATTTCCGGCCATCCCGGAAACTCCGAGCGGGCTTTTGTCGAACCGGGAAACGGCTGAAATTGAAAACGGCTGCTTCGCCTGCGGTGTGGCCACGTCCGCGAAGCCGCCTTTCCAGTCGTTGCCCCACGGGAAGCGGCGGTTGTCGTCGCCGCGCGCCGCGTGTTCCCATTCCGCTTCCGTGGGAAGGCGAATGTCGAGCCGGTCCCTTTGCGAGCGCCAGCGGCAGTAGGCTTCGGCGTCGTTCCACGAAACCTGGGTCACCGGGAGGTCGTCCGTTCCTTTGGGAAAATTCCCGTTCAACCAGTCGGGTGGCGCGGCGTACCCGGTGGCCGCGATGAATTCCCGATATTGCCGGTTGGTGACTTCGGTGCGTCCGATGTAGTAGGCCGCCAGCGTGACCGGATGCGCCGGGATTTCTTCCGGCTGAATGTTGCATTCCTCTTTCGGCGCCTTGCCGCACTCGTCGGCGTTGCGTCCGATGGTGAACTCTCCACCCGGAATCAGGATGAATTCATCGCTCGGGACGCCCGCCGGAACCGGCTGTTCAGGTTTTGAAACGGCGGGGGCGGGGAAAAGGCTTGTCCTGAAGGCGACGCCGAAGCCGCCGAGGGTGACGACCGCCGCGACGACGGCGGGCAGCAGCCAGCGGTTCGGTTTCGGCGCGGGCGGTCGAACGACCGGGATTTCGGCGATGATGGGCGTTTCAACGAGCGGTTCGACCGGTGGTTCTTCTTCGGTTTCCGGAAAGGTTTCAAGTTCGGCGGAAGTCGAAAGCGGGGTGAGCGGCTCGGTGACGGCGATGGTGTCGATGGACGGCGGCGGCGGGCTGTCGTACGCCTCGAAAATCGCTTCCAGTACGTCGTGGGCGTTGCGATACCGGCGGTTCGGCTCCTTGGCGAGCATTTTCAGGATGACGTTGGCGACCGGGGCCGGAATGTCCGGGTTGAACGAGCAGGGATTGGGCGCGGGTTCGTTCACCTGGCGGTACATCACGGTCATCGGGTTGTCGTTGTCGAACGGCAGCGCCCCGGTCAGGACATGAAAGAAGATGATGCCCAGCGCGTAGAGGTCCGACCGGGCATCGACGGTGCCGCCGTGACACTGCTCCGGCGACATGTAGTCGGGCGTGCCGATGACCGCGCCCGGCACCGTCATGTCGGGACCGCCGAGGGTCGAACCAAGCTTGGCGATGCCGAAATCGAGCACCTTGAGGACTTCCTCGCCGTCTTCGTCCTGATGAAAGTAGATGTTGTCGGGCTTGAGGTCGCGGTGGATGATCTTCTTCCGGTGCATGACGCCGAGGACGCAGCACATCTGCTCGGCGAAGCTCCGCAACTGCGCCGCGTCGAACGTGCCCGCCCGCCGCAGCCGCTGGCGGAGTGTTTCGCCCTTCAGGTACTCCATCACGAGGTAGCAGATGTCGTCGGACACGCCGAAATCGAAGATGGTGACGGCGTTCCGATGACCGACCTCGGCCATCAGCCGGGCTTCCCGCTCGAAACGCTGGATCATCGTCGGGTCTTCCATCAGGTTCGGGTTGATGACCTTGATGGCGTAGAGCTTGGGAAACCGGACGTGCCGCGCCTGAAAGACCGAGCCCATGCCGCCGGCGCCGATGGGACGCAGAATTTCGTACTTTTCGAGAAAGATGTCGCCCGGCGCGAAAATCGAACCGCGCGGAAACGTGCCGGTGTCGGCGGGCGGCACGGGACTGGTTTCCGGTTCGGGGAAAAACGCGTTGGTTTCGTAGTCCGGGGCAATCAGCGTTTTGTCGCCGTAGGAAATGCGCTGGCGTGGGGCGACAAGCCTCGCGGTGTCGGGGTCCGGGTCGGTGTTGGTGCGTTGCGGGTCGTTCATTTCCAGATGAGGCGGGGAATGACTCGAAG
>JAAFHI010000099.1 GCA_013298335.1 Actinomycetota bacterium | reverse complement strand
CGACGATCCAGATCACGACTTCATCCGGATGCTGGAAGGTCGTGGCGAAAACATCGAGCACGATTCCGGAGCGTTCATCCGTACACATACGCATGGTCGCATCAAGCACAATGCGCTCAATCGGCTCTTTTCCGTAAACCTTCATCAAGGTTTCCTCCTCGATTTCGGCAACGGTTTTTGAAAGCGCGGAAAGCCGGATGTCGATACCGTCGAGCACCGGCAACCGGCTCAACCGGGCCTTTTCATCGGAAGTTCCCCGCCCGCGCTTGCGAACCATCGCGGCCAGACGTTCCAGCCGATAGATTTCGTTGCGGACTTCGCGCATCGCCGTCGAACTGTCGAGCGCAAATATCCGACGCCGGAGGTCGGCCAGCCGTACGAGCGAATCCCGAACGCCAGCCTCTTCGCGACGGCGTTTCGCTTCCCGTTCGGTGTCTTTCTCGGCCTGCGTCACTTTTACCAGAACATTTTTCCCGCTCGCGCCAACCGCCACGTTCAACTTCGCGTCGGGCGCGAATCCGTTCAGGGCATCGGCGAGCGGCGCGAGGAGTTCGCGTTCGATGGTTCGCTTGAGCGGACGCGCGCCGTAACGCGCGTCGAAGCCGTTTGCGAGCAGGACGTCGTGAACATCCGGCGCATAGTCGAGCGTCAGACTTCGAAAGCGAATCCCGTCACGCAGCGCGGCCAGCTTCAGTTCGCGCTCGACGACGCGTTTCGCGGTGGCTTCGTCGAGCGGAAGAAACGGTACGACCCGATCAATCCGGTTGTAGAACTCCGGGCGGAAAAACTTCCTGACCTCGGTTTCGAAATGACGCGCGGCATCGCTTCGTTCCTGTGCGTCAGGAAGAAAACCGCGGGCGCTTTGACGAAAGGTTTCGGCGCCGAGATTTGAGGTCAGAATCACGACGGCGTTGGTGAAATCGGCCACGCGCCCGGCACCGTCGGTCAAACGGCCTTCGCCAAGAACCTGAAGTAAAAGATCGAACAGCGACGGATCGGCTTTCTCAAACTCGTCGAGCAACAGAACGCAGAACGGCTGTTCGCGAACTTTTGCCGTCAACAACCCTTCCTTGGCCCCGAAACCGCCGATGAGCCGCTGGACGGCAACCGGGTCTCCGTATTCGCTCATGTCGAACCTGACCACCCGGTCACGATTCTGAAAGAGAAACTCGGCGAGCGCCTTCGCCATTTCGGTTTTGCCGACGCCGGTCGGCCCGATGAACAGCAGCGACGCAAGTGGGCGGTTTGGGCGCGCGAGCGCCGCCTTGACCGCCGAAATCAGGCCGACGACCGTTTCGACGGCGACGTTCTGCCCCAAAACACGACCGGAAAACCACCCCTCGGTGTCGGCGACCGACATCCGCACTGCATCGTCGAGCAGAAAGAGCGGCAACCCCGTTTCGCGGGAAAACTCCGCGGTGACCTCTTCTTCTTCAACCAGAACGTCGTCGTCGTAATCATCCAGAACGTTTTTGAGAAACCGGATGGCACGACCGGGCATGGCCGAGTAGGTGGCATAACGCCGGTGCAGCCGATACATGGTGTCGAGTGCATCCAGCGTGATTCGTTCGGTTGCCGAAGGAGAGTGACGCAAGGCAATCGAGAACAGTATCGCTTTCAGGGGTTCCGCCCCTGGAACTTCGACTCTGACGATCCGGAAACCGGTCAGCAGATGCGGGTCACGGCGCTCGATGACGGCAAGCTGTTCCGGCGTACACTCGGCCACGGCCTGAAAGTCGCCACGGGCAAACATCGGACGAAAATATGACGCGAGCGAGAGTTCGTTGGATTCGGATTTCCCGACTTCCATGAGTTCGAGCAGATTGCCGATATGCACCACGGCGTTCCGCTTCATCGTTTCCTCGCGGAATTTGCGGCACCGCTCCTGCCACATTCCGAAGCCGGTCATTCCGGCAACCAGATCGGTCCCGGTCGTGGACCAGAACTGGCGACCGTCAAAGCCGAATTCACCGCGCCGACGGATGAACTCGTGAAAAGCGGCGGTTTTGCCGACGCCGGATGGCCCGACGAGCAACACACTCGGCGGCACGGCGTGGGTTAAGGCGTCGGCAATTCTTCGAACGGCGTCATCAACCTCGAACGCGGGCTTGAGCGTGGCTTTCCGAAGATCGACGGCGACCTCATCGAAAACATTTTTCTTGTTTTTGTCTTCGCGATTGTCTTCCTCGGCGGCGGCCTTGGGCGTTCGAATGACGGCCTCAAAGGTGGTCTGGCTGATTGTAACGTCGGAAGCGCGGTCGAGTCGCGCCAGTGCGCCGAGATTGTCGGCCCGTCGCGTCCGAAGCAGGTCCGACATGATTTCCGAACGCAGACGCGCATCGAGTTCCACCGGATCGTCCACCACGACCTCGATGCCGAGCGCCGGAACATAGGCCACGGTATGTCGCTCGCCCCGTACCCAGGAAATGAATCGAAACGACACCTTCAGCGGCTTTTCCCAGGCCAGCGTTTTCCGGGGTGAGGGAAGTTCGACGGTCAGGCGTCCTGTTTCGTAAGCCTCGGGCATGATCCGCCGATGCAGAAACAGGAGCGGCGTGGCTTCGGCGAGAACGGCGGCGTTGGTTTCGACGGTTTTGATCAGCGTCGGGGCGTCGGTTTCAATCCGGGCGACTTCAGGAAAGAACAGGGCTTCGCCGAAATGAAGGTCGTTTTCGAACGCCTGCGTAATGGTCAGGAGATTAAATTTTCGAAAAGCCATGCAGTTGGGCTGGAAATCGGACTTGGTGGAAGTTTGGGTCTCTTTGACTGTAAGGGAAAAAGGGAACGGCTTCCAGTATCCAGTGGTTATTCACCCGACTCCGGCCTATCCCTCATTGACCACCTGAAGCCCGGCCCCGCTCCAGGCCTGAAAACCGCCGATGACATTCACGAGGTTGGAAAGGCCCTGACGTTCAAGCAGGCTGACACCGATGGCCGAGCGATAGCCACTCTGGCACATCACGGCAATCGGCTGATCCGAAACCGGCGTGAACCGGCGTCTGATGAGTGTATCGAGCGGAATGTTTTCGACCTGCGGGGCGTGTCCCGCGGCATATTCACCAGGGCGACGGACGTCAAGCACCCGTACATGGCCACCCGCGCGCATTTGTCGGCTTAATTCCTCGACGGTGATCTGAGGTATCTCGACGACTTCGAAACCGGCGTTTTTCCACGCCTCGATCCCGCCTTCGAGATATCCCGCGACATTTTCCAGACCGACGCGAGCGAGTCGGATGACGGCTTCGACCACCTGATCCTTGCTGTCCGCAACAAGGATGACTTCGGCATCGGGAGAAATGAACGTCCCCGACCACGAGGCAAACTGCCCATTGAGGTTGATGGCGAGTCCGCCACGAAGATGCCCCGCGCAGTAATCGTTCGCCGCCCGGATATCGAACGGCAGCGCGCCGTTTTTGACTTTCTCGGCCACTTCCCAGGGCGAGAGCGCGGGCGGTTCAGGCAGGCTGGCGAGCATTCCCGCGCCGGTGCGATTCATTTCGGCGTCATAGGGGAAATAGGCCGGAACTTCCGGCAGGTCGCTCGTCATCATCCGCACGAACTCATCCTTCGGCATCGGCTGCAAGGCGTAGTTGTTTGCGCGCTGCGCGCCGATGGTCGACACCAGCTCGCGCGAAATCGAGCGACCACACAGCGACCCCGCCCCATGCGCCGGGCAGACTTCGACCTCATCGGCCAGCGAGAGCAGTTTGCCGTGCAGGCTGTCGTGGAGCATCCCGGCCATTTCCGCCGCCGTGTGACCTTTCGCGGAAACCAGATCGGGTCGACCGACATCGCCGATAAACAGGGTGTCGCCAGTGAAAACCTTCAACGGTCGCGAACCCGCGGTCGGGTCGAAGAGCAGAATCGAAATGCTTTCCGGCGTATGCCCCGGCGTTTCGAGAAAGCGGAGGGAGAGCATACCAACCTTGATTTCGTCTCCGTCAGCCACCGCCCGGTGCGGGAAGGTCGCGCCGGCCCGACGTCCGAAAACGATTTCCGCGCCAGTGCGCTCGGCAAGTTCACGGTGACCGCTCACGAAATCCGCGTGCAGGTGGGTTTCCACCACATACTTGATCCGCAAACCGTTGGCGTCGGCTTCCGTCAGATATTGCTCGATGTCGCGCTGGGGGTCGATGACCACGGCCTCGCCCTTCGAACCGATGAGGTAGGAAGCCTGGGCAAGACAGCCAAGATAAAACGTCTTGAAATGCATGAAGTGAAACCTCGGGGGAAAAAGGTTGTCGTTGAAGTCCGAGTCTACCGGAGGCACTGCCGGTTTCAAAATTTCACTTTCACGCCGAATTGAATCTGCCGCGCGCCGAAGACATCGCGCGGCGTGCCAAAGCCGAGCGACGGGTTCGGTGGCACGGCGAGGTTGAACCCGCCATAGGCCAGATTCAGGTCGCGGACGTTCACCCGATTGAACAGGTTGAAGGCATCCACGGTAAATTCCGCCGTGATGCGCTCACGGAAGCGAAATTCACGCCCGATCCGCATATCCACGCTGGCAAAACCCGGTCCCTGAAACGAATTGCGCGGCAACAGTCCCGGTCGGTCGGAATTCGGATTGCCGTCACCGTTGAAGTCGCCGCCCGCGAAAACGTTGAACGGGCGACCGCTTTCGAGCGAAATAATCGTCGAGAATTTGAATCCGTGAACGATGCGGACCTTTTCCGGAACGTCGCTGGTAAAAGCCGCCGTGAAGCGGTGCGCGGCGTGCTGACGGGAAAGAAAACGATCGAGTTTCTGCGCTTCGGGATAGTCGGCGAGGTTGTTGACCGAATCCACCGTCGTGAGTGTCTTCGACCAGGTGTAGGCGAGGTTCAACCCGAAGTGATTGGCGTAGGAGCGGCGCAGTTCAAACAATCCGCCGTGGTAGCTACTCGCACCGATGTTGTCGGTCACGAAGAACTGACCGAGTTCGGCAAAGCGGCGCGCGCCGAAAATCGGCTTTCCGGTCACGAGCGTTCCGGTCTGAATCGCGTTGAGATTCCCGGAATGGCCGGGCAGTTGAAGCGCGAGCACCCGCAGATAGGCCGCCGAAGCCACAAAACCGCCGCCCAACTGGCGTTCGACCTGAAGGCTGAAGTGCTGCGCGTAGGGATTTTTCAGCGTTGAACTCAGATTGTCGGAAAAACTCGCCGCCGCGCCGCTTTCGCTCGACGGAAGCGGCAGCGTTCCCGGCGCAATCACCGACCCGACCGGCACGCCATAGCCGACCGGGGCGTTGTTCGTACCGAGCAGAAAGATATTCGTTGCGCCGACCGGACCGATGGGCGACGACGGCGAAACCGCACCCGCGATGGTGAACTGCTGAAACCGACCCTGAATCCGGGCGACATCAGGATACACCACGGCGGCATTGGGCAGATTGCCGCGGGTAATCCAGTCCGCGCCGAAGATGACCTGTCCGACGCTCGACGCAATCCGGTCGGTGAAGATGCCGTAGCCTGCGCGGACGACCGTTTTCTCGTCCTTGAACGGCGACCAGGCCAGCCCGACGCGCGGCTGCCAGTTGTTGTAGTCGCGCTCGGTCTGGAAACGCGACGGGTAGGTTTCGAAATCGTTTCGGATGCCGTAGGTCAGGGTGAGTCGCGGGTGAATCTTCCACTGATCCTGAATGAAGAAGCCGTACTGCGCGTGCGTCAGTTCCGTCGTCGCGCTGGGAATCACGCTGGCCGGAATGGCTTGCGTAAACGGAACGGGGATATTCGGCGCGCGCGTCGCACCGGTCACAACCGGAAACCAGAACGTGCTTGGCAACGGCGCGGGCTGGCCGTTGGACTGATTGAGAAACGCCGGAAGCAGTCCGCCAAAGATGATCCGCGCCGGATAGAACAGGTCCCATCGGGCGTCATCCGCCAACCGGCTGTAGTAGCCGCCGAATTTAACCGTGTGATTTCCGGCCACCAGCGTGAACGAATCGGCGATTTGAACCCGATCTTCCTTGTAAAAGTCGATGTCGGACGTACTTTTGCCCATCACGATCAGGTTGGGCAGTTCGAGCGCGGGCTCGTTGAAGCGCGGATTGAAGCGAAAATCGCGGCGACCGAACTGGAAGCGAAGCTCATTGATTTTCGTGGGGCTGAAGATGGCCGTGTAGTTCGTCGCCAGCGTGAAATCATCGGTGAAATTATCCCGCGCGCTTGTTGACGTGGGGGAAGCACGACCACCGCCGCCGAGAAACCCAAGCGCGGTGCCGTTGAGGTAATTCACTCGCGCCGTGAACTGGTGAGAATCATTCAATCGAAAATCGAAACGCCCCATGACCTGATCGTAGTCGCTCGTTCTGACCTGATTTGCCGTTTCCGGCGTCAGCCCGTAAAACGCCCGCGTGGCGTTGATTCCCGCGAGATTCGAAATAATGACCTGCGAAAAACGGTTCGATTCGGCGCGGCGCTGGCCTTCGTAGTTGGTAAAGAAAAATACGCGATCTTTTTTGAGGTATCCGCCGAACGTGCCGCCGAACTGGTTCTGCCGCAAAACGTGGTTGCGGGGCGCGAGCAGCGGCTGCGCGCTCACCGCGTCGTTGACGCCGAAGTAGTAGGTGGAGCCGTGAAACTCGTTCGTGCCGGCCTTCGTGACGATGTTGACGAAACCGCCCAGCGAGCGACCGTATTCGGTTTCGTAGGAATTGTTTAGAACGATGAATTCCTGCACCGCCTCGGTCGAAGGCGTCGCGCGCGGCAGCCCGGTCACGGTTTGAACATTGTCGAGTCCGTCCAGCAGAAGGAGCGTGTTGAGTTCGGTCTGTCCGCCGAAGCTGATGCGCGGCACGGCAGCCGACCCGGCGGCCACGTCGGGTTCCTTGAACGGCCCACCGCCAACGTTTTCACGTCCCGGCGCGACACCGGGAGAAAGTTTCACGAAATCGACGAAGTTCCGACCAGGTAAAGGAAGGTTTTGAATTGCTCTTTCCTGAAAAACGTTACTAATTGAACTAATGGGGCCGCTCGAACTGGTGGAAACGGTCAATTCACACACGATCCCGCCATTGGCAATTGGGAGGTCAATTGGGATTTCCTGACTACCTCCAAGTACCAGTTGAATCGCATCTATCCGGGCCTCCTGAAATCCTTGGCACTGCTGCCCTTTGTTGACAACAAGCTGATATAGACCCGGATCAAGTGAAAGGAACCGGAACCGTCCTTCAATACCGGTTTCGGTCTCACGGGAAACATTTGTCCTTTTGTTGATGACTCGAACTGGGACCCCAGTGATTACCGCTCCGGTTTGGTCTCTCACAACCCCTGAAAGATTCGCGGTAGTAGACTGCCCGAAGGCGGTCGAAGCGAGGAAGAAAAGTGAGAACAGAAAAAGGCCGAATGAAAAAAGCGTTCGAAGGGGCATTCAGATAGTTCCGATGACGGCAGGAATGATGCCCGGCGAGGCCGGGTGGGCAGTTCGTCGCGTTTGGGTGACGCGAATCGGGCAGTTTGAAACGGTCAGGTGGAACGGTCAACCCAAAGGTGAATGTTCGGGAGTCGCATTGAAAAGGGCGGTTCAGTCGCCAACCACGGCCCACAGCGGCCAGTGAACTCATATCGTGTCCGTAGCCCGACCGTGAGGGAGGGCGTTTCGTTTGCGCCCTCCCTCACGGTCGGGCTAGGGACATGCTTCCCAAAGGGGTTTTAGGCCCGCTCAGCGAAGAATTTGTGCCACGTCTCGCCGAAAGAATGGGAAACCTCGGCGTTTTCGAGTGCGCCTGCTTCGCGCAGGGCGCGGTGGCAGTCGGGCAGCCGGTAGTGCGGAATCGCCGGATAGAGATGGTGTTCGATGTGGTAGTGCATCTGGTGCGGGAAGATGAACCACTGGATGTAGAAGGGGACAAGGTTTGTCCGGGCGGCACGCAGCGGCGTCGAGAAATCGGTCGTCGCGCCGTGTTCGCAGAGCGCTCGCAGCCGCAACAGAAACTGAAGAACCGTCAGCAGCGGCAACAGCCACAACAACAGGTAAAACTTCCAGAATCCGAAGAATACCGCCGCGACGAGTATCGCGACGTGAAAGACGATGACGAACCGGCGGTCGGTACGGGCGGCGCGGCGCAGATTTTCGGAGGTGTCGTCCTTGGGCTTTGCGCCGGTCGGCTGTTTTTTCGCGCCGAGGGGTTTTCCGAAGAAATAAAGGTAATTCTTGATGGACGTCAGGCCGCTCAGGTCCTTGAGAAATTTCTTCGCCAGATACCACTTGCCGCGCGGGTAGCCCGCCATCAGCGCCATATCGGGGTCAACGGCTTCATAGAGATGGTTGTGGTGAATGCGATGGATGATCCGGTAGGTAT
>JAAFHI010000983.1 GCA_013298335.1 Actinomycetota bacterium | reverse complement strand
ATTTCGTAGGCATAGACGGATGAAGTATCAAAAAGAAGATGCGGCAGACTTACGACGAGACATGGTGTGCCTTCCGGTGTAACCGGTTTGCACCAAATTTGCACCAAAAGTATTATTCAGACTCGGGACAGACCTCGCAAACACTAGGAAAACCAGGGTTTGCGAGGCATCGAAGGGAAAAACAAAAGCTCAAAACGCAGAGGGAGGGATTCTCCTGCTTGAGATCTTCATGAAAATCACACACTCGATTCTCAAAAGCGATACTCAGCCAAATTGATCGCTTTTTCGCCGTATCATGCTCAAAAACAACTTTGGGAAATTGACGTAACTTAAGGTCGGAGCGTCACTTCTGAGATAGCGATCGACGCGCTCATGGATTGTTTCAACCGAGGATATATAGCCGTTTTCAACGGTTAGAAATCTACTTGTCGGATTATCGGAAAAATTCGCGCATTTTGTCACTTCCGTGATTGATGTGGCGGCTGACGTATCGGTAAATTTTCGTGAAGTTAGAGCGCATTCGTCGGCGGTGTAGCGGGTGGTCGTGCGTAGCCTTGGTGGTGCATGTAGCGTTGGCATTCTTCGGGTCGGAAGTGGGTTTGGGCGGATTCGAGGAAGTTCATAAGTGTCGGCACATCGCGATGCCCGTCGGCTCGCAGTAGGGTTTTCAGTTTGGCGAATGCGAGTTCAATGGGGTTGAAATCGGGGCTGTAGGCGGGCAGAAACTTCAGTTCGCACCCGGCGTCTTGGATGGCTTTTCGGACCGTGATTTTTTTGTGAACGGGAAGGTTATCGAGGATGACAATTTGCCCAGGGCGAAGCACGGGGATCAGGCATTGGCGGATGTAGGCTTCGAAGCGTTCGCCGTTCATCGGGCCGTCGAGGACTTGGGCAGCGAGGAGTCCTTCGGTGGTCAAGGCGGCGGTGAAAGTCAGGGATTTATAGTGTCCGTGCGGCACATGTCCGACGCAGCGTTCTCCGTAAGGGGCGTAGCCGTAGCGGCGGGTGAACTGGGTGTTGGCATAGGTTTCGTCGATGAAAACCAGGCGTCCGAGGTCGTAGGTGGGGAAGACGAAGGTCATCCAGTTTTGTCGGGCTTGGACGACATCGGGCCGTTTTTGCTCAGTGGCGTAGAGGACTTTTTTTTGAAGGTGAGTCCGAGGTGTTGGATGGCCAGCCAAAGCGTGGAGAGGGCGACGTTGAGGGAAAGCTCGCGGCGAATGTCTTCGAGGGTCAGGTCGGGTGTTTTGGCGAGGAGTTGACGGATGTCGTCGTGATGGGCTTGCAGTTTGGGCACACGCGTGTCTTGTCGGACGAGGGGTTCAATCGAGCCGGTCTCGCGGTATCGTTGGTGGAACCTTCGGACCCAAGCGGGGCTGACGGAGAAGCGTTCGGCAATTTCGGACGTGGTCTCACCACTCCCAATCGCCTGCAAAACCCGCATCCGCAAATCCTGAGATATCGCTTGCATGACAAACCTCCTCGCGGCTACAAAACCACGAGAAGTGATCCTAACGCCGCAAGAACCGCGGCGCTAGAGGAATGTCGAAAGTGCTCTAAACCCTATTCCCTAATCCCTGAACCCTAGCCTCACCCCTTTGCCATCTTGGCGGCGATGAGCGAGACGACGACGGCGTTGAGGGTCCAGGAGGCGAAGATCATGCCGGCGACGCTCAGGAGCATTTCTTGCAGGGTCAGTTTGAAGAGGCGTTGGAAGACGGCGGCTCCGGCGAGGGCGGCGACCATCAGGCCGCAGGGGGAACAGGTGACGACGATGAAGATGGTCAGCCCGTTGACGAACGTGACCACGGAGACGAGCTTCGGGATGGCTTGATCGACCGGGCCGTAGTCGATTCTGAAGAGGTGGCCGACGACGGTGAGTAGTGCCGTGACCATCGCGGTTTGCACCACGATCACCGCGAGCGCGCCGACGATCAGAAACATGCCCACGGCTGCGCCGGCATTGTCGACTTGAATCGCCTTGACCACGATGCCGATCAGGATGAAGAGAGCGCCGACGCCGCCGGCGATGGCCGGTTCGACCCACCAGGGGTACTTGGGCGCCAGGTCGGGTCGGTCGAGGATGTCGATCTTGGGTTTGCGTGTCGTCACTTTGCCGAGTTCTTCTGGCACTTCGGCTGGAACCCGCTTCTTCTTTTTCTTCTTGGGTGCGTTCGCCGGGGTGATGAAGTCATCATCGTCGGCTTCCGGCTGTACCGGGAAGGGCGGCGGGCTGAACGGGGCTTCGTGGGCCATGCCG
>JAAFHI010000703.1 GCA_013298335.1 Actinomycetota bacterium | reverse complement strand
CGACGGCTCGCGGAAGCGGGGGGGCAGTAGCCAGTAGCCAGCAGTCAGCAGTCAGCGGCCAGTCGTCAGAAATTGCTGTTTGTTTTCCTTGAATTCAGTCGCCGGAGGCGACGGCATACCGTGAGCCTATGGCGCAAGCCATAGGAGAATAAGGAGATGAAGATGTCCAACCCGGTTTTCGAATTTTTCAAATCGCAGATCGGACGGGAAGTGACCGCCGCCGCCCCACCGTTTACCCAGTGGTTGCGCGGGACGTTCCGCAAGGTCGAGGAAGGTTCGATGACGATGGAATTTGTCGTCCGTCACGAAATGCTCAACCCGGCGGGTTTGCTCCACGGCGGCGTCCAGAACGCGATGATCGACGACGTGATGGGGATGACCGTGGCCGCGCTTGGTACGGAAACGACTTTCGTCTCGCTCAATCTTTCGGTCGATCACCTCGGAAAGTCGCGCGAGGGCGACCGGGTTCTCGCCACGTCGCGAGTCGTCCGGCGGGGAAAAACCGTGGTCAACATCGAATGTGAACTGACTGACCTGGAAGGGAAGCTGCTCGCGCGCGGCACGGCGAACTACATCCGCACCGAACTGCCCGCGTTTCGTCCGCTTGGATAGGCGCAAAATTTTTTTGCCTTCGACTAAACACTGTTCAGAAAATCGTCTTCGTTCAAAGAGGAAACGTCGTGAATTTTGTCGCTTTGAAAATGTTGACCGGCGACCGGGCCAAGTTCATCGGCCTGATTTTCGCCATCGCGTTCTCGTCGTTCCTGATGGCGCATCAGAGTTCGATTTTCTGCGGCCTGATGCGGCGGACGACGAGCCAGATCAAGGACATCCCCGACGCCGACATCTGGGTGATGGACAAGGAAACCCAATACATTGATGAAGTTGCGGCGCTGACCGACAACGACCTGTACCGCGTGCGTGGCGTCGAGGGCGTCGAGTGGGCGGTGCGACTGTTCAAGGGCAACCCCCGCGTCCGGGCGGCGGACGGCAAGTTCCGGACGGTCATTCTCATGGGACTGGATGACGCCTCGCTCGTCGGCGCGCCGCGAAAAATGCTTTTGGGGAGCATCGAGGATTTACGGCAGCCGGATTCGATCATCATCGACCGGGCGGGTTTCTTCTTTTTCTTTCCCAAAGAGCCGCTCGCGGTCGGGAAGACGATGGAAATGAACGACCGGCGCGTCCGGATCGTCGGCATCTGCGAGGCGAGCGCGCCGTTCGGGACCTTCCCGGTGATGTTCACCCGCTACAGCCAGGCGGTGAACTTCGTCGGACGCGAGCGGAATTCGCTGTCGTTTGTGCTGGTGAAGGCCAAAAACGGCGTCACCGTGCCTGAGCTTTGTACCCGTATCAACAATGAATTCACGGATTTGAAGGCGATGTCGGGCCTCGATTTCGAGTGGGCGACGGTTTTCTACTACATCCGCAACACGGGGATTCCGGTCAATTTCGGCATCACGGTGATGATCGCGCTCGTCGTCGGGACGGTCGTGGCGGGGCAGACTTTCTACATTTTCACCATCGAAAACCTGAAGCAGTTCGGCGCGCTCAAGGCCATTGGTGTCACCAATCTGCGAATCGTCGGGATGATTCTGCTTCAGGCACTCGTCGTCGGCGTCATCGGCTACGCGCTGGGAATGGCGATGTGTGCGGCGTTTTTCGACCTCACGCGCGACGCGGCCATCCAGCTTCGCGGCTTCATCATGCTCTGGCAGATCGGGGCCGGTACGGGCGTGGTCGTCTTCTTCATCGTGTTTCTGGCGAGCCTTTTGAGCATTCGCAAGGTACTGGTGCTCGAACCGGCGGTCGTCTTCCGTGGGTAAGTCCTTTTTCTTCAATTGCTTCAAAACGGATTCAAACCATGAAATCGAACGCACTCTACAAGAAATACGGCGGCTGGGCGGTCGTCACCGGCGCGTCGGACGGCATCGGCAAGGCTTTTGCAACGTCGCTTGCCGCCGCCGGTTTCTCGCTCGTGCTGGTGGCGCGGCGGGCGGAACTGCTCGACCGGCTGGGCCGGGAACTGGGCGCGAAATATGGGGTCGAGTTCAAAGTCGTCGCCGCCGATCTCGCGCGACAGATGGATGTCGATGCAGTTCTGGACGCAACGGGGGACCTGGACGTCGGGTTGTTTGTTGCGTCGGCGGGCTTCGGCACGTCGGGGCGGTTCGTCGAATCCCCGATTTCCGAAGAACTGACGATGGTGGACGTCAACTGCCGGGCGGTTCTCGCGATGACCCACGAATTCGCCAGCCGCTTCAGGAAAAAGGGGCGCGGCGGCATCGTGCTGCTGAGTTCGCTGGTCGCGTTTCAGGGGGTGGCGCGGGCCGCCGCCTACGCCGCAACGAAGGCGTTCATTCAAACCTTCGCGGAAGGACTCCGAATCGAGATGAAGCCGTTCGGGGTGGACGTGCTGTCGGTTGCGCCCGGACCGGTTGGAACGGGTTTCGGGAAACGCGCCGACATGAACCTCGGCGACGGCGCGGAGAAGCCGGAAACCGTTGCCACCGCGTCACTTGCGGCGCTGGGCAGACAAACGACCGTACGGCCCGGTTTTCTGGCCAAGTTTCTGGAGTTGAGTCTCAAGCCGCTGCCGCGCTTCGGTCGCGTTCGGATGATGAGTCTCGTGATGGGCGGCATGACGAAGCATCAAGCGGCGCGATAGGTGGGTTCGCGGTTCAGCCGCCGCTGGTCGCCCTGTCCTTGAGGGCAGGGCGACCGGCGGCTGATGGGGTATGTCGGTTCATTCGTCGGTCATTTCAGGAGAGCACCATGCAAACCAACTCTGAAACCGCGGTGTACTGCAAGGACGTGACCAAGGCGTTCGGGCAGGGCGAATCGAAAACGATGGCGCTGCGCGGATGCGACTTCGAGGCGCGGATGGGGGAGATGACCTTTCTCGTCGGGGAAAGCGGTTCGGGAAAGACGACGTTGATTTCGGTCATCGCCGGGCTGCTCGACGCGACTTCGGGCGACGTTTCGGTCCTCGGACAAAACGTTTCGAAACTGCCCGGCGGCAAACAGGTCGCCTTTCGCCGCCGAAATCTTGGGTTCGTTTTCCAGCAGTTCAATCTGCTGCCCGCGCTGAACGCGGCTGAAAACGT
>JAAFHI010000737.1 GCA_013298335.1 Actinomycetota bacterium | reverse complement strand
GGATTCAATTATGTTCGACGAATATGAAACCCGTAGCCTCGCCAAAGCGCTCCGGCTACGGGCTATACCCAATATGCTCTCCGCACGCCGGGAATGTGGATTGGTCGTATTCAAATGAAAACTGCACTAGCCTCGTTCACGGGGCTTATTTTCGGGTAGCCCTGTCCTTGAGGGCAGGGCCGACAGGCGGTAGTTATGACAATGGAACGCATTCTATTTCTGATGGCGGGAACGGTCGTGCTGGCGAGTCTGGCGGTCGGCTGGTGGGTGACGCCGTGGGCGTTTCTGGTGACGGCGTTCGTCGGGGCCAACCTGATCCTCGGCGGAATCGCCGACTGGTGCCCAATGATGTTCATTCTCGGGAAGTTGGGGGTCCGGCGGTCGGCGGAAC
The DNA here is from genome assembly GCA_013298335.1 of Actinomycetota bacterium. Lineage (GTDB taxonomy): Bacteria > Acidobacteriota > Blastocatellia > Chloracidobacteriales > Chloracidobacteriaceae > JAAFHI01. The sequence continues at coordinate 2,607 of JAAFHI010000737.1, read as the reverse complement.
TGGTTTCCGGAAGGAACTCATGAAGATGAAAACCGAAGGTGAATCGCTGACCGGGAACATCGTCCGGTACTTCATCGAATCCAAAATCACGCCGCTGGTGATTTTCGCCGCCGTGTTTCTGGGCTTGGGGGCGGTCATCGTGCTGCCGCGCGAGGAAGAACCGCAGATCGTGGTGCCGATGGTGGACGTGTTCGTCAAATTTCCCGGCGCGACGGCGCGGGAAACCGAACTTCGCGTCACGACGCCGATGGAAAAGCTGCTGTGGGAGGTTCCGGGCGTCGAGTATGTCTATTCGACCACCACGCCCGGCGAGTCGCTGGTGGTCGTCCGGTTTCTCGTCGGCCAGAACGAGGAAGCCGCGCTCGTCCGCCTGAATCAGAAGTTGCAGGCGCATTTCGACCTGATTCCGCCGGGGGCCGAGCCGCCCATCGTCAAACCCCGTTCAATTGACGACGTACCGATTCTTTCATTGACGTTCTGGAGTCAGACCCAGGACGGCCTCGCCCTCCGGCGGATCGCGGCGGAAGTTGAAAACGTCGTCAAACGGACGCCCGACGTCTCGGAAACGACGCTCACCGGCGGCGAACGGCGGCAACTCCGGATTTCGATTGATTCCACGAAGCTGGCGGGGTTCAACCTCGCCGCCGATCAGGTTCAGACGCGGCTCGCGGCGGCGAATCTCTCCGGGCAATCGGCGGGCGCGACGACCGGAAACCGCGAAACCCTGGTTCAACCGACCGGGATGATTACCGATGCGGCCACGCTCGGCGACATTGTGGTCGGTGGAACGGCGGAACGCCCCGTCCATCTGCGTGACGTGGCCGTCATCACCGACGGACCGGAAGAACCGACGAGTTTCGTGCGGTTTGTCCCGGCGGGGAAGAACGGCGGTTCGTTCGGGGCGGTCACGCTTTCCGTCGCCAAGCGAAAAGGCACGAACGCCGTCGATCTCGCCCGGACCATCGAAACGCGCGTTGAAGAACTGCGCGGACAGGTCATTCCGTCCGATGTCACCGTCACGGTGACCAGAAACTACGGCGAAACCGCCGCCGAAAAATCCAACGAACTCCTCTGGCACATGGGCCTCGCGGTCGTTTCGGTGATGATCCTCATCGGGCTGATGCTCGGAAAACGCGAGTCGGTGATTGTCGGCATCGCGATTCCGGTGACGCTCGCCCTGACGCTTTCAACCTTTTATTTTCTTGGGTTTACACTGAATCGCATCACGCTGTTCGCGCTCATTTTCTCCATCGGCATCCTCGTGGACGACCCTATCGTGGACGTTGAAAACATCGTTCGCCACTTTCGGATGCCCGAAAATCGGGGTCGTTCGAAACTCGAAATCACGATTGAAGCCGTGAACGAAGTCCGTTCGCCGCTGGTCCTGGCGACGCTGGCGGTGATGGCCGCGATTCTGCCGATGGCCTTCGTCGGCGGGCTGATGGGACCGTACATGCGACCGATTCCCATCGGCGCGTCCGCCGCGATGCTGTTCTCGATGGCGGTGGCGTTCATCGTGACGCCGTGGGCGGCCTACAAGGTTTTGTCCGACGCCGCCACGCACGATGGGCGTTCGGAAGCTGAACCGGAAGACCGGCTGACGCACCTCTACCGGCGGCTGATGGGGCGCATCATCCACGAGAAGAAAATCCGCAACCGCTTTCTTTTCATCATGATCGGGCTGCTCATCGCGGCGCTGGCGCTGGTGCCCCTCAAGGCGGTCATCGTAAAAATGCTGCCGTTCGACGACAAATCGGAATTTCAGGTCGTGGTGGATATGCCGGAAGGCACGCCGCTGGAGGAAACCGGGGCGGTCGCGGGCGAACTCGCCGCCGCGCTCGCGGGCGTGACGGACGTGCGGGACGTGCAGATCTACGCCGGGACCGCCGCGCCCTACAATTTCAACGGGCTGGTGCGGCACTACTTTTTGAGACGCGGGCCGAACGTGGCCGACCTTCAGGTCAATCTGGTGGGGAAATCCGAGCGTTCGCAGCGGTCCCACGTCATTGCCAAGGGTGTGCGTCCGCTGCTTGAGGCCATCGCGAAAAAGTACGGTGCGCGCTTGAAAATCGCCGAGGTTCCGCCCGGTCCGCCGGTGCTTTCCACTTTGGTTGCGGAGATTTACGGCCCGGATTACGCGAAACAGGTTGACGTCGCCCGGCAGGTGCGGGACGTGTTCGACAAAACCGAAGGCGTGGCGGATGTGGATTGGTACGGTCTGGACCCGCAAAAGCGCACGGAATTTGAAATCGACCGGGAAAAGGCGGCGTGGCACGGCGTTCCGGAAGCGTCAATCGTACACACGCTCGACTGGGCGCTTCGCAAGCGGACGGTCGGCCTCGCCCATTTTCAAAACGAACGGGAAGACGTACCGATTGTCCTCGAAACGCCCCGCGCAGCGCGGGCGAGCCCCGACGCGGCGCTCGCGCTGCGGATTTCGACGCCACGTGGTGGATCGGTGGGGCTGCGGGAACTCGTTCGTGTCAAAGAAGATACGGTCGAACAGACGATCTACCACAAGAACCTGATGCCGGTGGTCTATGTCACGGGCGACGTCGCCGGACGCCAGGAAAGTCCGGTCTACGCCATTTTGAAACTCAACGCCGC
>JAAFHI010000441.1 GCA_013298335.1 Actinomycetota bacterium | reverse complement strand
TTTTCGAATCACGACCGGCTCATAGGCCATCCCGAACCGGAAATTTTCGAGATTCCGGATGGGGAGAACTCCCCGAACCCAATCGTACTTGCGACGATACCGGGCCACGACCTTTGCATTGTCGTTCATTCCCCAATACACGTCGTAGATGTAGATTTTCTGGCCGAGCGAGAAACTGCGGGTCTGCTTCCGAACATTCGCGACGACCACCGGGACACATTCCATCCCGGCCTGCACCGTGAGCCGGTCGCTCGCGGCAAAATTCCGTTCCAGCATCGCCTTGAGCTTCAAGGCCTCGTCCGGTGTCAGTTTGGTTCGCTCGGAATAGACCGCCGCCATTTTCGAATCACCGTTGCCATTCAGTCCTGAACATTCGACCCGAACCCGGTCATTCACGATGGAAGAATACGTGAGAGCCGTTTCCTCGGAACTGGCGGCTGGCCACTGACCACTACCCTCGCGCTTCCACCGTCATCATCATTCCGTGCTTCGGACGCAACGTAATCAGCGGCTCGGTCTTCACCGGATGCCCCGGTACGAGCCGCAATTTCCACTTCCGGGCGAGCGTCGCCAGAATCAGAACGCCTTCCATCCACGCAAACCCCTCCCCGATACACTGGCGCGGACCGCCGCCGAAGGGGAAATAGGCGAATTTCGGGCGTTTTTCCTTTTCCTCGGGCGTCCAGCGGTCGGGGTCGAAGCGGTCCGGATCGGGGTAAAACGCCGGGAGGTGATGCACGACGTACGGACTCAGCAGATTGATCGTCTTCCCCGGAATCGTGTAACCGCCGATTTCATAGGTATTGATCGACCGCCGCCCGAATACCCACGCCGGCGGGTAAAGCCGCATGCTTTCGGCGAAAATCATCTCGGTGTATTTCAATTTCGCGAAATCGGCCATCGTCGCCACGCGGTCGCCAAGCACCTCGTCCACTTCGGCATGAAATTTCGCCTCGATTTCCGGGTGCTGCGAAAGCAGATACCACGTCCAGACCAGCGCATTGGCGGTCGTCTCGTGCCCGGCGAGGAAGATCGTCATCGCCTCGTCGCGCAACTGCTGGTCGGTCATCCCGGTGCCGTCGCCTTCCGTATCCTGCGCGATGAGCAGCATGGAAAGCAGGTCGCCGCGATCCTCTTCCGATTTCCGCCGCTCCTCGATAATGCGATAGATGGTCGAGTCGAGCCGGGCCTTGGCGCTCCGAAAACGCTGGTTCTGCGGCAGCGGCAGTTTTTCGATCAAATCGTAGAAGGGCAGCGTCATCGTCGCCGAAAACAGTTCGAGCGCGGTCGTCAGCGCCGAGCCGATTTCGTCCATTTCGCCCTTCACGTCGGCGTCGAACAGTGTCTTCGCCACGATCCGCAGCGTCAGCCGCATCATTTCGCGGGCAATGTCGCGCTGCTCACCGGCTTTCCATTCGTCGCGCATGTCGCCCGTATGCTCGACCATCACCCGCGCGTAGCCCGCGATGCGTTCGCGGTGAAACGCCGGTTGCGACAGTCGCCGCTGGCGCTTGTGAAATTCGCCCTCGCTCGTCAGTAACCCGTTGCCGAGCAACCGTTTGGCACGTTCAAGGCCCCGGCTTTTGGTGAAGTTCTTGTGGTTCGTCACCAGAATTTCGCGGATGTGCTCGGGATTGCTGAACAGAAAAACCTGCTCGTTCCCGAGATGAAACTGCACGATGTCGCCGTATTTCCGCTGAAGTCCTTGCAGAAAATTCAGGGCATCGGTGCGAAATTTGTAGATGTTCGCGCCCGGAAACGACCGGCGCGCGCGCGGCGCTTCGACTGCGACTGGCATGGGGAACTCCCTTGAAGCCGAATGGGATTTGACGCTGTTCGGTGACGCCGATAGGCTAGCGAAGCCCTTCCAGCCGGGCAAGTTATAAACCAGTACATTCAAGGAACTTCACGACTCATGCTCGCCGTCGATTACATTCGTACCAACCTCGACACCGTAAAACAGATGCTCGCCGACCGGCGCTCGTCGCTCACGCTCGACGAATTCGCCGAACTCGACGTCACCCGCCGCCGCCTCATCACCGAATCCGAGGCGCTCAAGGCCCTGATGAACCGCATCAGCCCCGAAATCGGCGCGCTGATGAAGTCCGGGCAGAAGGCCGAAGCCGAGTCCAAACGGGCGGAAATGCGCGAGGTCAAGACGAAAATCGAGGCGTACGAAACGGAACTCGCCGACATCGAGACGCGCCTGCGCGACATCACGACCGGCCTGCCGAACGTCCCGCACGCGGACGTGCCCGTCGGCGACGAGTCAGCCAACGCCGAGATCGTCCGGTGGGGCGAGCCGCGCGTTTTCGATTTCGAACCGAAGGACCACCTCGACATCGGCGTCGGGCTGGGCATTCTCGATCAGGAACGTGCGGTGAAAATCGCCGCCTCGCGGTTCAGCTTCCTGACCGGCGCGGGCGCGAAACTCGAACGCGCGCTCATCAACTTCATGCTCGACGTCCACACCGGCGAACACGGCTACACCGAGATTCAGCCGCCGGTCATCGTCAACGGCGCGGCGCTGTTCGGTACCGGTCAGTTGCCGAAATTCGAGGAAGACCTCTTCAAACTGACCGACGAACGCAACCTCTATCTCATTCCGACGGCTGAAGTTCCGGTCACGAACTACTACTCCGGGGAAATTCTCGACGGCGCGCAACTGCCGCTCCGGTTCACCGCCTACACGCCCTGTTTCCGCAGCGAGGCGGGCAGCTACGGACGCGACACGCGCGGCATGATCCGCCAGCACCAGTTCGACAAGGTGGAACTGGTGAAGCTGACGAAGCCGGAAGAGAGCTACGACGAACTCGACAAACTGGCCGCGAACGCCGAGACGATCCTGCAACGGCTGGAGCTGCCCTACCGGAAAATCGTTCTGGCGACGGGAGATATGGGTTTTTCGGCGGCCAAGACGTACGACCTGGAAGTCTGGCTGCCGAGTCAGAAAACCTATCGCGAGATTTCGTCCTGCTCGAACTGTGAGGCGTTTCAGGCGCGGCGGGCGAACATCCGCTTCCGGCGCGAACCCGGCGCGAAGCCGGAATTCGTCCACACGCTCAACGGTTCGGGCCTCGCCGTCGGTCGGACGTGGCTCGCCATCCTCGAAAACTACCAGCAGGCCGACGGCTCGGTGGAAATCCCGAAGGCGCTGCGGTCCTACCTCGGCGGGATGGAAAAAATCTCGGCGTAAAACTCGTGGGGAACATCGTTTCCCCACGGCCCCCACGGCCTCCCTTCGATCCGACCGTGGTCTATCTTTTTCAAAGCATTGATTTGAAAAGAGGTTAGCCCATAGCCGCAGCGCTCGGGGGAGGCGATGGGAACGAGCGAGGTAAAATGACGCCGCTTCCACCTACAACCACCGACCAGGAATTGATCGCCTTTATTGATGATTGGGTCCGACTTCTTGAAGCCGAACGATATGAAGAAGCCTTTCAATGGACCAACCATCGGGGAGACGTCGGATGGTCCCCCGAACTCATTCGGGAAATCATCACGGCGTACGTTAACAACCTTCCCGGCCAAAAAGTGACGCTCGAAAGAACAGTTATCGACATTCAACAGCGCAAGGAAGTTACTCGTTTCGCAGAAACCTCGGATGGTCAAATCGGATACATTTGGTATGACCTCAACATCAACAGTGTCACCTCTGATCTCACCGCTACCTTTGACATCATCGAAACTGAGTTGGGATTTATTCTTGAATTGGATGAAATCCACGTCATGTAAATCACGCTCGAAATCAGCGGGCTACCTCATTCAAAATATTGACTTAAAAGAGGATAGCCCATAGCCGGAGCGCTCGGGCGAGGCTATGGGTACAAATGCCAAATCGTCATTCCAACCCAAAGAAGATGCCCAATGAACAAAGAAGTCGCGGCCCTTCGAGCGTTCATCGAAACGGAGATTTTTCTCTCGGACTTGGATTCCGTTGATTCTGCGTCAATTGATGACCTGCTTGACGCCCGCGACTCGGAACCGTTTGAAGCACAATGGGTTCGGGTACACGCCACCCTCGAAAACCTTCAAACACAAACTCCGCTTTCAAAAAACGAAACCCGCGAAGAAACAGCATTCCGAAAGGATGTCTTTCAGGCTGCGTATGCCATCACAGGCGGGGAAGCTGCCGGTTACATCTCCGACGACTTCGGACTTTTCTGGTCCGCACTTCGAAACGACTTTCAGGACGACTGGCTCAACGCTCTCTGGCTGGTCTACAAGGCAGGGGAGTTTCCCCACGGCGAACTGACGCCCGTTCCGGGAAAGCTTACAGAATTGATCGCTTAGCTTTATCTTCCTCAAAAAGAAATATTTAGGAAATTTGGAGCGTT
>JAAFHI010000012.1 GCA_013298335.1 Actinomycetota bacterium | reverse complement strand
GGCAGGAGTTCGACCTCCACGCCGAAAACCGGGCCGAGGGTTTCCTGATTTAAGACCTGACCGGGGGGCCCTTCGGCGTGGATGGCGCCGTTTGACAGCAGCATGATCCGGTCGGCGTACTGAGCCGCGAGGTTCAGGTCGTGCAGAACGACGAGCGCGCCCACGCCGCGGGAGGCGAAATCGCGCGTGATTGCCAGTGTGTCGTGCTGGTGCGACAGGTCGAGACTCGCCGTCGGTTCGTCGAGCAGCAGGTAGCGCGGGGTGGCGGCGCTTTCCCAGATTTGCGAGAGCACCCGGGCCAGGTGGACGCGCTGACGCTCCCCGCCCGAAAGCGTCGGGTAAACGCGCCGTTCCAGATGGCGAACGCCCGTCAGCGCCATCGCCTCGCGGGCGATTTCGAGGTCGCGCCGACTCTCCCGGACCGCGACGTGGGGCATTCTCCCCATCAGGACGACTTCCAGTGTAGTGAACGGAAACGCGAGCGTCGATTCCTGCGGCAATACCGCGCGCTGTGTCGCCCTGGTCTCAGGGGGCATCGTTGCCAGTGATTTGCCGTTCATCGCCACCGACCCGATCCGGGGCATGAAGTCGCCCGCCAGAACTTTGAGCAGGGTCGATTTTCCGGCGCCGTTGGGGCCGATGACCGCCGTGACTTCGCCGGCCCGGATGCTGACCGAGACATCGCGAAGGAGCGCCCGTCCCCCGATTTCAACCGTAATGTTCGTGGCCTCGATCATGGCGTGCCTCGCAATCCCCGGTCGGTCGCCAGTAGCCACAAAAAGAACGGCGCGCCGATGAGACCGGTGACGACGCCGATGGGCAGTTCGGCGGGTTTCACGCAGGTCCGCGCCAGCACGTCGGCGAACGTCAGAAGCGTCGCGCCGAGCAATGCCGCGCCGGGCAGCAGTCGCCGGTGATCGGGGCCGATGGCCAGCCGCAGCGCGTGCGGAACGATCAGGCCGACAAAGACGATGATTCCGGCAAACGCCACCGAGGCGCCGACCGCGAGGGTGGCGCAGACGACCGCGCGGCGCTTGAGCCGTTCCACGTCGAGGCCGAGGTGTCCGGCTTCGGCGTCGCCGAGCAGGAGGGCGTTCATCTGTCGGCCAGTTCTCAGCAGCGCGAAGGAGGCGGGAAGGACGAACGCGGAAAGAATCGCGAGGGAGGTCCAGGTCGCGCCGCCGAGACTGCCGAATCCCCAGAAGGTCGCCGCTCGAAGCTGATCGTCGGTGGCCCCGAAAATGAGCAGACCCCGCAGGGCTTCCGCCACGACCGTCACGGCGATGCCCGCGAGCAGCATGGTCCCGACGCTCGTCGCTCCACCCCGCCGGGCAAGCCGGGCCGTCGCGAGCGAGGCGACCCACGCGCCCGCAAAGGCCGCGATGGGAAGCTGAAACAGGGTGAGCCAGACGGGAATGAAGGCCGCGAAGTGGCGATTGAAGACGATGCAGGCCACCGCCGCGAAGGCCGCGCCACTCGACACGCCGACCACGCCGGGATCGGCCAGCGGGTTTCGGAACACCGCCTGCATCGCCGTGCCGGAGACAGAGAGTCCGACGCCGACGATGACCCCGAAAAACACTCTCGGAAGACGAATGGCCAGCAGAACCGCCGCCTGCTGTTCCGAATAGGCCGCGCCGCCTCCGATCCCGATCCCGTCGAGCAGAATGGAAACGAACTGCGAGGGTGAAATCGCGACCGCTCCGATTCCGACTCCCGTCAGGATGGATGCCGCCAGTCCGGTCGCCAACCCGACCATGAGCCAGGAAACCGGAAGCCCCCGCGGCGATACCTTTGATTCGAACGAACCGGAAAGGGCGGTCATCGCGTTACTTCCCCTCCGATTCGGGATGGAGCAGGCGGACGAGTTCGGTGACGCCCCGACCCGTGCGCGGACCGAAACCGAGGAGCAGCAGGTCGTCCATCGCGACGACGCGGCGGGCTTTGCCGGCGGGCGTCTGGGCGATGCCCGGCAACTTGAGAACGCCGTCGATGCCGCCGGTCGTTTCAAGCCCGCGCGTGGGAAGCAGGATGACGTCCGGGGCCGCCGCGACGACCGCCTCAGCCGAAAGCGGTTTGTAGTTGTCGTAGTCGAAGGCATTCGCTCCGCCGGCCATCCGGATCATTTCGTAAGCGGCGGTCTTTTTCCCGGCGACGTTGAGCGTGCCCTGGCCTCGCGCGTAGATGAACATCACTTTCGGGCGAGATTTCGTTTTTGAAACCGCCGTTTGGGCCTCGGCGATTTCGGTTTCCAGCGTCCTGACGAGGGCTTCTCCCCGGTCAACCGACGACAGCGCGGCGGCGACGCCCCGAATCTTCTTTTTGACGCCCTCTACCGAGTGTTCCGCCGAGAGAATCAGGACGGGAATGCCGGCGCTCCGAAGCTGGGCGAGCGAATCGGGCGGACCGGCCTCGGCGGTGGAAATGAAGACCGACGGTTTGAGCGACAGAACGCCCTCCGCGGAAAGCGTCCGCACATAGCCGACCTGCGGCAGTTTCGTCGCCGGTTCGGGAAACACGCTCGACTGATCCACGCCCACGAGGCGGGACTGGCCCTCCAGCGCGTAAACGATTTCGGTAATCGACCCGCCCGCCGTCACCAGTCGCGAGGCATCCCGGATGACCACCGGATTCCCGCCCGCGTCAGCGACCGTCACCGCCAACGGAGAGGCAGGACGGGCGGCGGCGGATCGGCAGCCAGACCCGCCGGGAAGCGCGAGGCACAGCGCGAAGGCGAGGAACGAAATGAACCGCCGCGCCGGTCGTGTCAAAGCGGACCCAGGAGCTACAGTCAACGTATTTCCGAGGAGTTCGACCGGCGGACGGAATTCCGACGCCGACCGGATGGCGTCTTTCAACCGTGAGAATTTGAAGAAGTGGTGCGTCATGGCTTTCTTTCAGGGATTGGAGGGAGGGCGCGCCGACCGAGGATGGCGCTGACGAGTAAACCCCAGGCTCGCCTTGACCCTCCCGAAAATTGAATCAGAAGAAACGGAGGCGGAGTCCGACCACCACCGACCGGCCTCGCGACGGAGCGTCAAAAAGCGAGAACAGGTCCTGATAGAAACGGTTGCCGAGATTCTCGACCCCGACCGTGAGGCTGACGCCGTAATGCTCGCGGTTGAAATTCATGCCGCCGCGCAGGTCGTGGACCGTGAACCCGAGCCGGGCGGTCCCCGGTTGCAGGTAAATGCTGCCCGCCGGAACCCGATTTTGGGTGTTGACGATGCGTGCGCGGTATTCCGTCCAGTACCGGTTGGTCGCGGTGTTCCAGCGCAAGCCGAGCACGGTTTTCAAGGGAACGACGGGAAAGTTGAACGGATCGACCGGTTGGCCCGTCTTTACGTCGTCGCCCGGGTGGTGCTGAGATTGCCGGAGAGGGTGACGAAGGAGTTTTTGAAACCCTCCGGCAGTCTGAACGGGGCCTCGAATTCAGCTTCCATCCCCTGCATCCGGACCCGGTTGAGGTTTTGCCTTTGCAGCACCGTCAGCGGACGCCCGCCGGGAATCGGGTTCGGTATCGGCGCGACACCGGGCAGCGGCGCGCCGAAGTTGCCGATGAAATTGTCGTAGGTATTGTTGAAATAGGTGACCGATCCAGCGAACCGAGCGAAGCGAACCTTCACCCCCGCGTCGAGGTTGATCCCGGTTTCGGCCTTCAGGTTCGGATTCGGAATCGTGACGCTGCTCGTCGTCGGACTGATTGAATGGGAGGCCCCGGCGTTGTAGCGGTCGAAGATGTTCGGCTCGCGGTAGCTGCGTCCGAGGCGGGCCACAAGGCTGACCGATTGAACCGGATTGAAGACGATTCCGCCCGTGCCGGTGACCGCGGTGTTGGCGTGGTTCAGGGATTGGAGGCCGGTGACGCCGCCGGTTCCGGGAGGGATGACGTTGAAGATGTCGTAACTCGGCGTGTCTTGCGCCCGCGAGGAATACCGGTCAACGCGAAACCCTCCGACGAGCTTCACGAAACGGTTGACGGTGAATTCGTCCTGAGCGAAGAAGGCAAGGTCTTGAAAACTCGCGTTGGGCACGTCCCGTCGGGGATTGCTCAAGCGGAGCGACCGCAGGAATTCCGGATCGGATCGAAGCCGGGCGGCGTTGATTTGGGCCTGCGCCGGTGTCAGGCCGCCGGGAGCGGACGGATTCGTGCCGCGCACAACGACCCGGTCATCGCGGCTCGTGTCCCGGTAAAAGCTGACGCCCGCCGTCAGGACGTGACCGGCGAAGGGCGTCAGGTTGATCTGTCCGTCAAAGCCCAGCGTGGTCGGGTTGATCTGGCGGTCAGTGACCTGAAAGATCGCGTTCGGAACGTTGACAACAATCTGATCCCGCCGGTTTTGCCACTGATAGTAACCGCCGACCTGGATTCCCGCGACGACCGGCGAGAGTTCCCTCGCGACGAAACCGAAATTGACCTTTTCGCGGTCACTGAACAGAAAATCGAAAGTGGACTGAAGCGGATAGCTATACGGCCCGGCGTGCGAGCGCTCGTAACTCGACCGCGCGAACCGTTTTTCGTCGAGGAAGTAGCGTCCCTCGACCCGCGTCGAGTTGGTGCGGTAGGCCGAGCGGTCAACGTTTCGGGTTTGGGAATTGAATTGCGGCGTCACCGACTGAAAGCCGGACTCAACCGGCTCGCCGGTCCGGTAGTCGCTGAAATTCTCGAACGATTGCCGGACGCGGACCGAAAACCGGTTGGTCGAAACCGCAACGTTGCCTCCGTAGCGTCCGCCAGGGCCATTGGAAGTAAAGAAAGGGTCGAATTCGCCGCTAAAATGTACCCCCCGGTCCACCTTGACCGGCGGTCGGGTAACGAAGTTGATCGTGCCGCCGAGGGCTTCCGTCCCGTAGAGAACCGACCCCGCGCCGCGAATGACCTCGATGGAGTCGAGCGAGCCGACGTCGATCAGGCCCGTCTCGACGCCGTTGCCGACGTGACTGGTCGGGGTGCGGCCGTTGTTGAGGCGTTCGCCATCGACCAAAACCAGAACCCGGTTGCCCTCAAGGCCCCGGATGATCGGGCGGGTCAGAAAACCCTGTGATTGCGTGTAGGTCCCCGGCAGATCGCGCAGCGGGTCAACGGCCGTGCCGGGCGTTCGCTCCTCCAGTTGGCGGGCGGAAACGACCGAGACCGATTCCGGTGTGGTCAGGACATCGCGCGCGGTGCGCTGGGCCACGACCGTCACGATTTCCCGGATGTTGCCGGGTTCGAGCGTGACAACCGGAAGTGTTTGCGTTGGCTGGTTCAGGCGGATCGTGCGCGACACCGTCGAAAACCCCGCGCTTTCGACCGTGACCCGATAGTCGCCAACCGACAGACCCTCCATCCGGTAGCCGCCGGAAGCGTCCGTGACCGTCGCCCGGTCGCCCCCTGATCCGAGGTTCGTCAGTACCACCGACGCACCCGCGACAGCGCGGCCTTGTGCATCCGTGATGGTTCCGGTGACCGTGGTTGGACCATTCTGGGCGCTCCCGAACGAAGCGCAGGAAAGAATCAGGAGAATTGAAATGAAGAGGGAATACTTCGGAAATCGCATCGTTCGCTCCGGTGTGATCAACCGGTTGGCGAGCCGCGCGCGAACGCGTATGATGCGCCCGCACTTTTCGCCCGGTTGTGTTTGCAAGACCCAGTCGGTTTTAAGGTGCCGGCCTCGAAGCGTTACCGCGCTTCGAGGCCTTTCATTGTGGAACTGATTTTCACTTTATTGAAAACGATTTTCATTTGCAATTATTTTTTATCCGTTCGTAACTGTTCAGCCCGAGGTGTCATTACAACCATAAAGTGGCAGAAAAAACAGGCATAAAATGGCAGAAACAGCCGAATTTTACAGTGTATCTGTCTTTTTCTCGCGCTGGATGCAATCATAAAGTGGCAGAAAGTACGAAAAACAGGCATAAAATGGCAGAAAGTACAAAAGGTATAAGGGGCTTCCCTGAACAGCCCTACAAAACTGAAAGCCAGGCACGGTTCAGCCGTTCATTTACTGCTTCCGCCGCTGAATCAAAGGCGCAGTTCCTCGCTTTACCATCCGTTCTCAGACCTGCGGTCCTTTTTTGACGGCAGACTGGGTTTCAAAAGGAATTCGGGACATGACTGATGGAAGTCTGAAAAAACTTCAGGACATTCCCGAAAAGGCTCTGGTGATCGTGTCCGAAATCCGGAGTCTGGAGCCGTCGCGCGCGGTGCGAAGCAGCCGGGGGAGTGTCAGCGGCCGATACCCGAGCCGAAAGATGGGCGTCACAATTCAGTTTGAGAGCCACAAGAACGAGTTGGCCTTCATTCTTGAACTGGAACACGACCCGAAGGTCATCGAGTACTATGACCAGCCGAATCCGATCCCGCTGTCGTACCTGACAAAAGCCGGAAATCGGATCGACGTGTTTCATACGCCGGACTTCTTTGTCATCGGCCAGGACTGGATCGGCTGGGTCGAGTGCAAAACGGAGGAGGACCTGAAACGCCTGGCCCCAAAGCAGCCCAATCGCATCCTGCGCGAGGGCTCCGGCTGGCGGTGTCCTCCGGGCGAGGTTTACGCCGCCGGATTCAGCCTCGGTTACCGCCTTCGGTCCTCCGCCGAAATCGACTGGACGTTTCAGCGCAACGTGGCTTTTCTGGAGGACTACCTCCGGATGGATGAAATAGAACTCCCCCAGGTTCACCTCGATCTGGTCGAGTCCTTCGTCCGGGCGAGTCCCGGAATCTCACTTCGGAATCTTCTCGACCTGTTTGAAAGCAACGGCATTCCCTCGGATCGCCTGTACTCGATGATGGTGACCGACCGGTTGTATGTGGATTTGACCGCCGCCTCATTGTCGGAACCCGACCGGGTCCGTCTGTTTGCCGGTCGCGACGAGGCTTCCGAGCATCCCCTTCCGAGCGGTGTCACCGCGGTGAATGTTGGGAGGCTTGAGCCAAATCAGGTTCTGATCTGGGATGAACGTCCAGTCACCCTGCTTCACCGGGGTGATGAATCCATCTGGCTTCAGGAGGAGAATGGGCATGTCGTCTCCATTCCCGAGCAGGAATTCGTCCGGTTGATCCGGTCCGAACGCATCCGTCCGGTTGCCACCGATCCCCATTCGGCGGAATTTCACAAGATTCGTGAAAGACTTCTCGGCGTGGCCCCGGCTCGGCTGGAGGAAGCCACGCGTAGAAAGGCTGCCCTGAACGAGCCCGTGCCGGCGGTCGCCGAGCGAACCCGTTTCCGCTGGCAGGCCCATTATCGACAGGCCGAACGCGAAATCGGTGAAGGGTACTTCGGACTTATCCCGGCAACCGAAAAGCGTGGAAACCGGCGGCGAAAAATGCCGACGGAAACCATCGCGCTCACCGAAAAGTATATTGCGGAGCGATACGAAAACAGCCGGCAGCCGAATATCCGTTCGGTCTGGGCGAAACTGGCGGCGGCCTGCCGCGAGGCGGAGATTCCCTCGCCGAGCTATGAAACGTTTCGTCTCATGACCAGGAAGCGACCGGAAGAAACGCAAATTACGGCAAGAAAAGGAAAGCGGGCGGCCTACGCCGTTCACCCCGTCATTCTGGAACTTGAACGAACCACCCCACGACACGGGGAACGCCCCTTCGAGATCGGCCACATCGACCACACGGAACTCGACATTGAGTTGGTCTGTTCTGAAACCGGTCTCAATCTGGGGCGCCCCTGGATGACTCTGCTGACCGATGCTTTTTCCCGCCGCGTTCTGGCCTTCAGACTTTCATTCGAATCGCCCAGTTATCGAGCCTGCATGGGTGTCATCCGGGAATGCGTCCGTCGCTTTCAATGTTTGCCCACAACGCTCGTCACCGATGGCGGGGCGGAATTCCAGGGAAGCTATTATGACGCGCTCCTCGCCCGGTTCGAGATCATCAAGAAAACCCGGCCACCTTCTCAGTCACGATTCGGCTCGGTTTGCGAACGATTTTTCGGAACGGCCAATTCCCGATTCATCCATACCCTGGCGGGGAACACGCAACTGACCGTGCACAACGTCCGGTTCGCGGCGGGGAAAAACAATCCGAAAAAACTCGCGGTCTGGACCTTCGAGCGCCTGCACGAGCACCTCGTCACGTTCCTTTATGAAGTTTACGACACGCTCGACCATCCGGCGCTTGGACAATCACCGCGCGAAGCATTTCAGAAAGGTCGCGTTCAGGGCGGCGTCCGGGAGTCCCGGATCATTCACGATGACTTGAATTTCAGGCTCATGACCATGCCCACGACTCCCAAGGGAACCGCCGTGATCGTTCCCGGCAAGGGCGTCAAAATCAATGGAATCTATTACCTCAACGTTTTTTTCAGAGGGCTTCCGAAAGAGATGCCCCAAGTGGACGTGCGCTACGACCCGGACGACATCGGGCATGCCTGGGCATTTCTCCAAAAGCAGTGGATGGAATGTCAGAGCGAGTACTACCCGATTTTCCAGGGGCGGTCCGAATCCGAAATCAAGATTGCCTCGGCGGAAATTCGGAAACGGCTGTCGGCCCAGAATCGCAAAAGCCGGTTGTCGGTTCCGGCGCTGGCTGAATTCCTGAAGTCCACCGATCAGGCCGAAATGGAATTGCTCGGTATACAGCGGTTGAGAAACCTGGCCCAGCGCAAGGTCGTCGCCGGAAAGCGAGACGTTTCCACCCGGACGGCCGCCCCGGTCCACGTCTCCCCCGCGCCACCTCCCGCTTTATCCGAAACCTTTCCCGACGAGAAGATCGAATTCTCGATTGAAGATCTCGAAATCCTGGGAGAACTCGAATGAGCCAGGTCGCCGCTTTGCGCCGAAAAGCTTTTCAGACGCAAATTCTGGAGGGTACGACGGACGAGAAAATCGCCTACTTTCAGGAATTTCTCGTCACGCACGCGAACCTGAACGCCGTGGACAAGGAAGTCTGGAACGGGATCAACGCTTCCGGGAACGGGACGCTCTACTTCGTCATCGGCCCGACCGGTGTCGGCAAAACCACCCTGAGGCACTCCCTGGAGCGGCGACTTGTTCGTGAAGCCGTCAAGTTGAACGGAAAAAGCGGTTCGCCGCCCTTCCTTTCGGCGGAGGTCCCTGCTTGCGAAGGAAATCACTTCAAATGGGGCGATTTCTTTCGCACCGCCTTGAAGTCCGCGCTTGGCCCGCCGCCGAAAGGGATGACGGCGAACCCGCTCACGCCGAACCAGCAGGCCATCTTCGTGAAGCGAGCGCATCAGGAGTTCCATTTTCGGGATCAGCTTCTGGACTGGTTTCTCGAACATCGACCCAAGGCGTTCTTTATCGACGAAACCCAGCACCTCAGCCATACCTACTCCCTTCGCCGACTGCTGGATCACATGGACGTTCTGAAGTCCTTCGCCAATCTTGCCCAGACGACGATGGTTCTTTTCGGGACCTACGATTTGCTGGCCTGCCGAGACCTCAGCGCCCAACTCTCTCGCCGAAGCGTCGATATTCACTTCAAGCGGTACGGTCGGCAACCGGTCGAGGTCAGGTCTTTTTTGAACGTCATCCTGACCTTCATGAAACACCTTCCCCTGAGGTCGGATTTCAACCTGCTTGAGCACTCGGATTTTCTGTACGTCCACTCGGCTGGATGCGTCGGCATTCTGAAGGACTGGCTGACGCGCGCGCTGCGGTCGGCCTGGCTTTTCAATGACGGGAATCTGACGGCGGCGATTCTCAGGGACGAAGCCCCCAGCGCCAGCAAAGCCCATCGGATCGGCGCTGAATCCATCGCGGGGGAGATGAAGTGGGAGACCGAATCGGTCACTTCCGAGCAGTTGTACCGGTTACTCGGCGTCTCCCTCCCGCCTACCGAATCAGGCGATTCCCCACCGCCGGTCTCCTCCGCGTCAAATCCTCAGAAATGGAATGGCAGCAAAGAAAAGGATTCTGGCTGGACACCGGGTGGGGCAACCACCCCAAACGCGAAAACTAATCAGACGGTCAAAGCCAGGCCAAAACTCCCTGGACCAATCGGCAAACGAAAGCCCACCCGTGATCCCATCGGGAATCAGGAATAGGCTCTCTGACCGATTAAGTGATGAACTTGATGACTCACATTCGTCCTTACAATCAAAGTTATGAACTTTAAGATTCCAACTGAAGAAGACCTTGTAAGAGAAATCAAGTCGGCAACACGGGCTGCTTACAAAAAGCTTATTCAATCTCATCCAGGAAACTATTACTACTTTTGTTTAAACACTTCTGGTGATGCTACGGCCCCTGTTCTTTCTGCTTGGTCAATTGAAGCACTCGAGAAAACTGCGAAAAATCTAAAAGAAAAAAAATACTTCAAATGGTCTTATGCTGATTCTCCATACTATCTTTTTGGTCAAGAATTATTTTTGGAGGTAGAACAACTGTTTCTTCGCCGGCCCGATATTAGATACCTTTCTTTGGAGGACCGAGAAAAAGAATTTAACTTGCGCTTAAATTCTATGGAAACAGCCTTGAAAGAATTAGACTTAGAAGGTCTTTTTGGGGAAAATAATTTACGAAATAGGATTGTAATCAATGCTGAGGTAATGCCTCCCGATTATACAAATACTGAAAGGGCAATAAGGTTAAATCCACCTGAAGCTATTGTTGACTGGCTCCAAGAAGCTTCAGAGGTTGAGTGAAAATCCGCAACTCAATAAAAAAAGGACGTAGTAATTATGTCTACAAGTGATGAAATATTTACTAAAAAAGCAAAAGAACGCCTTTATGATTTTTTTCGCGCAATGTATAGCTGGGAAGTTGATTTTGCCAAAATAGATCCGTTGTTTATGGATCTCTCGGAAGAAGAAAAATACACACAGAGGGTTTTAGTTTCAGAAGTTAAGAAAGCTGAGTTAGATTCAATATTCAATGAGTTTTGTACAAATAGAGAGAGAAAATTTGGGCGTCAGCACGCTCAAAATTATAGAATCCCAAGCGAGTTCTCGTCTGATGAAGTTGAGCTTCTTGATGTAAAGATTAGCAATAAGAAAAAAATTCTGTTTACGGTAAAAACTCCGGTGGCAAAATTTGAATTTGTTGTTCTATACAAGGAAAGTAAATGGCTAGTTGATTCCAGAAAAGCTTGGCTTGGAAAATGGAAAAAGTATTTTTTGTAAAGCCAAAAAAATTTTCATGGCTATCGATTCCTTGGAAATTAATAAAAGTTTCTACGCCTCAACCACCGGGATACCTTGAGTACCAGGTCCACCGTTGATCTTCTTGTTTCCTGCCAACCATCAGAAATCGTCTAGTTCCAGCCGTTTCGTGCCCATTGACGGCGGTACTGGGGGAATGGCGGCCACTCGTTGAAGCCTTTTCAAGCCACTTTTCGGATTGATCACGGGATTTGGCCTGTGGCTCAAGCAATTACAACCATAAAATGGCACTAACTGCCAATTTATGGTTGTAATGACAAATCCGTCAAAAAATAACCTGAATTCAAGCCATTTTTTGATTCGTTGGCGGCTTACATCTCAAAACACCTTGTCCAAACTCACATTTTAGCAAGCCTTACAGAGAGACCCGAAGACAACCATCAGACCGGAGTGTGAATTCCCTAGCCCAACTGCACAAGATGAATATGGCTGTTTCTCCGAAACTGAATATTTGACTCCCCAGACTGAACTCAAACGTTGATCTCGGCTTCAGCTTCGATTTCAACGGGTACGCCGAAGGGCAACTCGGCCATGCCGACCGCCGACCGCAAATGCCCGCCGCGTTTGTTCCCGAACACCTCAAGACTTTTGGCCCATTAATGACGACTATGTCGAGCTCAATATAATCCCACTTTGTGGGCCAATGGTCGATTACTGCCCAATTCCGGAACATTGAAACCCGGCCCACCAATATGGACTCTGTCGCCCCGGTATCTGTCTTGCAATCCTTTGGGATTCCCTGAGCGACGCGGGGACTGTTTTTTTCAAAACCAGCGAATTCTTCATAAAAGCAGCGGTAAGGCTGGCAGTGGAAGCGTCGTTGACATTCCATTGGCTTGCGACAACTTCAGTAGCCCCGGCAAAAAGGAAGCACCGCATCAAGCTCATCAACCCTTCACCGGGAACCTCTGGCCCGAGGGCAGTTTCACAAGCGCTAAGGATGACCAGGTCAGATGAAATCCTGAGGCTGAGAATTTCATTTGCGAAAAGGTATCCCGGTACCGGCTGGCCCCTGGCGTCTAAATTTGAAAGCGCCAGCAGGGAACGTTCCGGATGTGAAACGTTGACGTTTGCGTGCGTTGCAAAAAGAAGAACTTGGCTCCGGAGCGTTTCAGGAGTTCGGAGGTTTTCGAGATTCGCGTTGAAGTCCAGGAAAAGCCGAACGTTTTGCGCTCCAGCAATATCCCGAATTTCTAGGGCCTCGGTTCTGGATTGTGGCAATCGTGGCAAGGAGTTTTCCAATCCCAGAGGAGGTCGCGGAGAAGATGGCTCTCCTGATCGATCATTCCCGATTGCTTTGGTCGCCCTCCCCTTCCGGTTTGTGACTCTTGAATCACGCGGGGAAAACACCGGATCGGCAAAGACGGCTATGGAATTCGAAGGTGACCGCACATCGGACTGGAATCCTCTCTGGAACAACAGTGCGGAAGCCGACGGCAAAAGGACTACTTCATGTGCCTCGACTATTGGCGTTGGGGCAACAGTCTCAAAATCCCTGGCGTTGGGATCAGGAAGCGCGTTGAAAGGAATGAGCTGGAGATAACCGTCGGCCACAATGTAGAACCGTTTGCCAGCGAGAAGAGGCGCAACCGGAGAAAGCAGGATACGGCTCAATTTCCGCGACTGTACCCAATAATCGGCGTCGGCCAGTTCCACCCGATTGGCCCGAGCCAGAGGGGTTTCATTCTGGATGCGAGAACTTCTTGCCGTGAGATTTTCGAAGGTACGCCGGGCAATGAGATTGATTTCATCCTTGGCTGGGAGCGAATGGACCGAAATACCACCTCGTTCGATGGTCCACAAAAATGATTGTCGATCACCCAAAAAGAACTCAAGGATCACGGCATTTTCTGGGAGCCTGGCTTGAAGCTCGCCGACCTCAAGGACTGACGATGGAATAAGGGCGGAAAACCGGGGATTGGCTTCCCTTTTTCTGGCTTCAAAGACTCGGAGACGTTCCGCCGCCGCCAGAACCAGGCGGTCGAGTTCATTCAACTCACCTTTCAGGTCACCATTCCTGGCGACCCTTTTCTGCCTTTCAAGAATGGTCGTCAGTTCTTTTCGGGCCATTTTTTCTTCATTGAGAAGTGCCGGTGGGAGGCCACCCGGCGACTCTGCCTTTACTTCATGCAAATGATCAAGCAGCGCCCGGGCGCGTGCCCTTTCGTTCACGACAAACGCCTGGGCGGCATATCCGGTTTCCGGGTGTACCCGATCAAGTTCCATCAAAAGGTCAACACAGAAACGGTAATAGGTGTTGACGGAGGCAAAATAGGATGTGCCAAGGTCGGGGGCGGCAATTCTCGAACGGACGTCTTCAACGATGGTCAAAACAGCCTGGATTTCCTTGTGGGAGGTTTCCAGATCGCCGTTTTGTCGCGCAAGGAGGGACAGGAAATATCGGACATCGGCTTCCGCGTTCAATTCACGGCATTCCTGAAAAAGCCGAAGCGCTTCCGAATAGGATGAAAAGGCTTCAGTCGAATTGTTTTGGGATGCCCTGACCTTTCCAACGTTAAAAATCGCCACTCCCAATCCGAATTTATCTTTGAGTGGGGTCAAAATGCCTTTCGCACGTTCGAATTGGACCAAGGCTTCTTCAGGGTTTCCCAAATCACGGAAGATACTTCCCAAAGTAATCAGGGCGCGTCCTTCACCGGCCACATTGCCGGTTTCAAGAAGGAGGGGCAGGGCCTTGGTTTCGAGCCGTTCGCGGGCAGTTTCGAAGTTCCCCTGATCGGCTTCGATACCGGCAATATTTGAATGGGCAATTGCCATTAACCGCCGGTCATTGAAACTCCGGCTCAGGTCAAGCGCCTGCTCGTAATAGTCCAAAGCCGCCGGGTATTCCCGGACGCTTCGGTACAATCTCCCCAAATTGAGCAGGGTGGCGCTTTCCCTTGCCCGATCCCCGGCTTTTCTCCAAAGCGGTAGAGCCTGAACCAGGCATTCAAGTGCATTCCAGCGATCCCCCGTGTTGATGTAGTACGCGCCAAGGTTCGTAAGGGACACCGCTTCGCCCTGTTCGTCTCCGACAGCCCGTCGAAGTACCAGTGCCTGACGCTGCAAGGTCAGACTCTCGCTTCCCTCACCCATTTCATCGGCAATCAGGGCAAGATTATTCAGCGTATCAGCTTCACCCCGCCGGTCTCCCGCTTCGTGACGTATCTGGGCGGTGATTTGGAATTGCGTCCTGGCGGCTGGTTTTTCCCCGACCAGATAAAGGGATTCACCGAGCCGGTTCAGTGCCTCGCCTTCACGGGTTTTGTCACCGAGGCCATGCCAAAGATCCGCCGCCGTCCGGTATGTATCAATTGCCATCCGGTATGAATCGCCCTTTCCTTGCAGGTAAAGCAGATTGGCGGCATTGGATTCCTGGGACGCTGAACTCCGGCGAACATCCTCAGGCACGGCCTTCCGCTGCTCAACCAACCGGATTGTAAAACTCCCACCGGAAGCACCCAGAGGTTTGGCCCTGACTTCTACCCGGTATCGTCCGGTCCTGGCGGCAATTGCCATCACCGATTCTTCCCGTTGTGGGCCGGAGGGGCTGTCAGCGGTGGCAATCGTCGTTCCCTCTGGGTCCCGAACGGTAACGACGACATCGACCCCATTTTGTGCAACTTCAAGATGGAAGAACTCTCCCTGCTCCAGTGGGAATTCAAATTCACGGACCGCTCCATTACCAACCGTATCGGTTACCGATTCCCCAACGCCGATGGCTCGAAGCTGGGCCGGGGCATCACTGGGTTGTGGGAGCTTTTCGTTTGGGAAAAGTTGGTCCGGCGTTGGCGAAGCGCCTCCGTCACCACGCTCAAGGAAGGAATCGCTCTTCCTTCGCGGTGGTTTGGTTCTCGCGACCGGTCGCGCAACCTTTGGCTTTTCAATTTGGGGAGGCTGGGCCGCCGGATTCAATTGGGCTGGTGTCGGTGGCTGAGCTTGAGTTGGCTTGGTTCCTTCGGAAGATGGAACTTTCAATCGAACGCTTTGAACCGGTTCGGATTGACGGCTTCGAAAGCCGATGGCGACGATGAGCCCCAAACCGATGACAACAATAAGGAAAACGGCGGCGAGTGCCCATCCCGATACCCTTGCGGCTCCGGTAAAACCAGTCCTACGAGGAGCCTGAGACTTTTCCTCAGTCCGTCTGGTGGAGGCCAGAAGTTCAGCACCACCTGGCAGGCTTGGTTCGGGTGTTTCCCATTGACGCAAAAATGCCGATAAGGCCGCCTGTTCGGGATCATCCGCCTGATTTTCAAATTCATCGGATTTCACAAATCGGTTCCTTATCAACGTAAAGGAGTAGGGATGTTGAGCAATGGCGCCAACAGCACTCCCAACCGGCCCCTGGCGCGAGCGAGCCGGGACTTGACGGTCCCGACCGGTAATCCAAGGGCATCGGCGATCTCCTGGTACTCGAGCCCGTGGTATTCGCGCAAAATCAAAGGGTCGCGATACTCGGTCGGTATTTCCGCCAGTGCCGCGCGGACAATTTCCGCCATCTGCCGCTGCTCGAAAATCCGTTCGGGAGAAGTCGAAGCCGCTTTTTCACTCCGCACCAATTCATTTCGAACCTGGTCGTTCTTCGTTTCGGAGTATTCCCCACGGGTGGTTTCAGACACGCACCGATTGTAGGCAATGCTGTACAGGTAGCTTTTAAAGGTCGAACGCGGTTGCCACGCGGCACGTCCGACAATGATGGCCTTGAAAACATCCTGCGTGAGTTCCTCGGCCCGTGATTGATGGCCGTTCAGGCGACGGTAGATGAAGCGAAAGACATTGGTTTTATGTCGTTCGTAGAGTGCCAGAAACGCGCCTTCATCGCCGGCCTGATACCGGCTCATCAGAAACTCGTCGGCCTCGTCGGCGTGCGGCATTGCGACTCTCCTGAAGGTAATCCTTCAACCACGCAATTTGTTCCGAATTCGTTTGTGGATGGCCACTTTACCGAATTTTGCCCTGAACCGGAACTTTTCCCCGCTTCACCGGATTACCCAACCGAAGAACTAAATTTTCTTGAGACCCATTTCCGTCACGGGTTGCCATCCGAACGAGCCATTCGCACCGGAATGTTTCCCGTTCGGCTTTCACCGCCAGAAATGACCTTTGATTTTTTTCTAAAGGAATTGACTGTATGAAGCCGGTTTCCAAATCGTTTCCTCAACGAATCGCTCGCTTATTGAAAATCAGGATCACTCGCCACGGCATTTTGTATCTTCGACCCGTCCTGGCTTCATTGCTGACGATTTCCCTGACGCTGGCTTCGTTTCCCAGTCCGACTTCCGCCCGTTCGTCCAA
>JAAFHI010000341.1 GCA_013298335.1 Actinomycetota bacterium | reverse complement strand
CCGCGAAACGGCGGTGACGAAACTGAAGAATCATCCGGTCCGGTTCCTCACCCGGTCGAAATCGGGCCTGATGTCCTTCAGTTACGCCGGTGAGCTGTACACGGTCAAGGATGGCGAGGAACCGAAAAAGGTTTCGATCCGAATCACCGCTGACGGACGGGAGCCGATCGAACGCATCGTTCCGGTGAACGGCGGTTTTACCGAGGCGAAACTTGCGCCCAACGGGAAGGAATTCGCGTTCATTTTTCGGGGTGAGGTTTTTGTTTCAAGCATTGACGGCAAAACCGTCAAGCGCGTGACCAACACGCCGTCGCAGGAACGCTCGGTCGGCTGGAGTCCCGACGGACGCTCGCTCGTGTATGCCGCCGAACGCGACAACACCTGGAACATCTACACCGCGACCATCGCGCGGAAGCAGGAATTGTACGCCTATGCCTCGACCGTACTGAAAGAGGAAGCCGTCATCACGACCCCGGCGGAGGAATTTCAACCCGCGTTTTCGCCCGACGGCAAGGAAATCGCCTACCTTGAAAACCGGACCGTGCTGCGCGTCTTCAATCTCGCGTCAAAACAGTCCCGCACCATCTTGCCAGCCGACAATAACTACTCATACGCCGACGGCGACCAGTATTATCAGTGGTCGCCCGATTCGAAGTGGTTTCTGGTGCAGTTTGGCCCGAAGGAACGCATGTTCACCCCCGAGGTGGGGCTGATTGCCGCCGACGGCAAGGGCGAACTGCGGAATCTGACGCAGAGCGGCTATGACGACATCTCGCCCAAGTGGGTGATGGACGGCCAGATGATGATCTGGGGATCGACGCGCGAAGGCGCGCTGTCACAGGCACTGAACGCGGTTTCCGGTGATGTCTACGGAATGTACTTCACACGGGCTTTCCATGATCGTTCACGCCTGTCGAAAGAGGAATTCGCCCTGCTGAAGGAAGCGGAGGAGAAGGAGAAAAAGGAAGCCGACGAAAAGGCCAAGGCGGCGGGTTCCCCCGCGCCGACCGCCAAGCCCGGTGAAAAGAAGGACATCGAGTTCAACTTCGACGGCGTCAGCGAGCGCAAACTGCGGCTGACCGCCCACACGTCGGCCATTTCGGACTGGGCGTTGTCGAAAGACGGCGAGAAACTGTTCTACCTGACGGCGTTCGAGAAGGGCAACGACCTCTGGGTGACCGAAATCC
This sequence comes from Actinomycetota bacterium, assembly GCA_013298335.1. Taxonomy (GTDB): domain Bacteria; phylum Acidobacteriota; class Blastocatellia; order Chloracidobacteriales; family Chloracidobacteriaceae; genus JAAFHI01. The sequence continues at coordinate 3,853 of JAAFHI010000341.1, read as the reverse complement.
GCACCCGCGAAACCAAACTCTTTGCCAAAATCGGCGTCAACAACGCGGGCATGGAACTTTCGCCGGACGGCAAGTTTCTCTTTGTCGTCGCCGACGGACGCGCGATGAAGATCGACGCCGACAGCGGGAAACCCGAGCCGATCGGCGTCAACACCGAAATGGTGCTCAACTACACCGCCGAAAAACAGTACATCTTCGACCATTCGTGGCGGCAATTTAAGCAGAAGCTGATTTTCACGGACCTGAATGGGGTTGACTGGGATTCGTACTACACCGCCTACAAGCGGTTCGTCCCGTACATCAACAACAACTACGATTTCGCCGAGATGCTCAGCGAAATGCTCGGCGAGGTTAATGTCTCGCACACCGGCGCCTCCTATAACCCGAGCTTTCCACAGGGTGACCAGACGGCGTCGCTGGGCGTTTTTTACGACTACGCCAACACGGGGAGCGGAGCGAAAATCGCCGAAGTGATTCAGGGAGGGCCGCTTGATCTCGCGGCGTCGGGAGTCCGCGCGGGACACATCATCGAGGCCATCGACGGTACGGCCATTGACGGTTCAACCGATTTCTTCAAGTTCCTGAACCGCAAGGCCGGCAAGCTGACCCTGATCTCGGTTTTTGATCCGGCGGCGAACAAACGCTGGGAAGAAACGGTCAAACCGATCAACCGGGGCGAGGAAAACGAACTGCTGTACAAACGCTGGGTTCGCGCGCGCCGCGCCGAAACCGAGCGCCTCTCGGGTGGCCGGATCGGCTACATCCACGTCCGGTCGATGAACGACGCCAGCATGCGCGCGGCGGTGGACGAATCGCTCGGCCTGAACATCTCAAAGGACGCGATCATCGTGGATACGCGGTTCAACGGCGGCGGAAGCATTCACGAACAGCTCTCGGATTTCCTAAGCGGCAAGAAGTACTTCGACGTTTTGCCGCACGGGCAGTACATCGGCAGCGAACCTTTCGACAAGTGGGTCAAGCCTTCGATCGTGCTCGTCGGGGAGAGCAATTATTCCGACGCGCACCTTTTTCCGCTGGCCTACAAGGCAAAAAACATCGGCCAGGTCCTTGGAATGCCCGTGCCGGGAACGGGAACGTTCGTCTGGTGGGAGAACCAGATTGATGGCAGCCTGCGGTTCGGGATTCCGATGGGTTGCTGGCGTACGCTCGACGGCAAATGCGCCGAGAATGTCCAGCAGGAACCCGACATTCTCGTTCGAAACGAACCGGACGTCATGGCCGGGGGCCGCGATCAACAGATCGAAGCCGCGGTGAAGGTTTTGATGAAACGGTAATTGGGTGCGTCGGAAACCGACCGGAATTCATCGAGTTTCGGTCGGTTTCGTTTGCGCATGACAATTTTCCGAAAATTCCCGCCGAGGAATCGGATTCCGCTCGTTTCCTCGGATTCCGCTCGAAGACTCGCTCCATCCGAGGCTAACGATCTATCGCCGCCTCCGGTGGCTGACCAATCCGAACTCTCAATTACGTCACTTCCCGCTGCTGATTTTGGCGAGCAGCGCGGCGACCGCTTCCTTGTGTTCTTCGGATTCGAGGCACTTGAGGAACGAGCGCCCGATTTCTTCCTGCGCGCTCTGGGTGTCGAGATCAATCAGTTCGCGCGTCAGCCGCTTGGTTTCAAACAGCGCCAGCCGCGACTTCTCGGCCATCGCCCACGCCATTTCGAGCGCGTTCGGGAGGAGTTCCGCCGCTTCGTAGACGTGATTCACCAACCCGATGCGCCATGCTTCGTCCGCCGAAATCGGAATGCCGGTCAGCGCCAGTTCCTTCGCCCGCGCCAGCCCGATGGATTTGTAGAGCGGGTGGATGATCTGCGTCAGACCGATGTTGATTTCCGCCTGTCCGAATTTGGCTTCCTTCGCCGCCAGCCGGATGTCGCAGAACGCCGCCAGATCGAAGCCGCCCGCGAGCGCCGGGCCGTTGACCGCGCAGATGACCGGCTGCGGCTGGGTCCAGACGCGGCGGAAAAGGCGCGTCACGCAGTTCAGGTATTCGAGTTTTTCGGTCGCTTCCCACGATTCCAGCAACCGCAGGTCGAGGCCGGCGCAGAAGGTCTTCCCCGCCCCGGTCAGGACGATGACGTTGACGGCTTCGTTGGTCGCCGTTTCATCGAGAATGTTCGTCAGACGCCCGACCAGTTCCGGCATCAGCGGATTGCGCTTTTCGGGACGGTTGAGCGTCACGAGTAGAACCTTGTCGAGCCGTTCGGTCAGAACGACGGGTATTTCGGACATGGCGGACCTCCTTTTGTTCAATTGGCGGAAAAGACGATCTCCCCGCCGACGACGGTCATCGCGCAGACGGTTTTCAGAATGTCCGGCTCGGCGATGGTCATGATGTCGGCGGAAAGAATGGTGAAATCGGCGAGTTTTCCGATTTCGACGGTGCCGCGTTCCTTTTCCTCGAACGCGGCGATGGCCGGATAGAGCGTCAGCATCTTCAACGCTTCGGCGCGGCTGACGGCCTGCTCGGGATGCCAGCCCTCGCCCGAAAAACCGGTCAGGTCCTTGCGGGCGACGGCGGCGTAGTACTCGATCATCGGCTCCCCGCGTTCGACCGGCGCATCCGACCCGGCGGGGATTTTCGCGCCCGATTCGAGGAGGGTTTTCCACGCGTAAGCCCCGGCCAGCCGTTCGACGCCGAGCCGCCGCAGGGCGAAATGCAGGTCGCCGATGGCATGCGACGGCTGCATCGAGGGAATCACGCCGAGTTTCGCGAAACGCGGAAGATCAGCGGGCGCAATGATTTGCGCGTGCTCGATGCGCCAGCGCGGCTCGCGGACCTTGCGCTGCGCGGGCGGGACGGTGGCGAAGGCGCGTTCATAAATGTCGAGGACCTGCCGGTTGGCCCGGTCGCCGATGGCGTGGGTCTCGATCTGAACGCCCGCCTTGAGCGCGGCCACGCAGACAGCCTGGATTTCCTCGGGTTTCAGGACGAAAAGCCCCTTCGAATCGGTCTGATCGGCGTAGGGTTCGAGCAGGGCAGCCCCGCGCGAGCCGAGCGCGCCGTCCATGTAGAGCTTGATGGTCCGCATCGTGAAGCGCCCGCCTTCCCCGCCGATGACCGTGCCACCCTTGAGAAGCAGGTCCGCCGCCGGGCCGGGCCCCGAAACCGCGTTGTAGATGCGGATCTTCAGCTTTCCTTCACGGTAGAGCTTTCGCATCAGTTCGATCTCGGGAATTGAGCAGCCCGCGTTCTGAACCTGCACCCAGCCGAGCGAAAGTTCGCGTTTGACGCCGACTTCGAGGGCCTTCGCGCCGTCGGCGTCGGTCGGCCTGGGTAAAAACATGCCGACCCGCGCCTGCGCCTGGTCGATGAACCTTCCGGTCGGCTCGCCGGTCTGTTTGTCGCGCAGAATTTCCCCGCCGTAGGGGTTCGGGGTGGATTTGTCGACGCCGACGATTTTCAAAGCCACGGAATTGACGACGAGGGCGTGACCGTCGGCGCGCTGGAGGCAGACCGGGTTGTCGGGTGCGACCTTGTCGAGGTCCTGCCGGGTCGGGAAGACCGGCGGCGTCCAGAAAGTTTCAATCCAGCCGCGACCGACGACCCATTCGCCCGGCTTCGACTGCGCGACCCGTTCCTTCACTTTGGCCAGAAAGGTTTCAAGCGACGGCGTGCCTTCGAGATTGAGCGTCAGTTCGCGCTGGCCGATGCCGAAAATGTGGCAGTGGGCGTCGGTGAATCCCGGAAAGAGAAACTTGCCCGCCAGATCGACGATCTTCGTTTTTGGCCCTTTCAGCTTTTTCGCGTCGGCGCTGGAACCGACAAACACAATGCGACCGTTCCGGACCGCCACGGCTTCGGCTTTCGGCATGCCGTCGGTGGCCGT
>JAAFHI010000439.1 GCA_013298335.1 Actinomycetota bacterium | reverse complement strand
GAAATGAAGGATAAGGGCGCAGAGGGGTGCGTACTCGAAGACTTGCACGACCCGGATTACGGCATCCGTTGGGATACGCTGAGTGACGTATCGGTTGATATTCAGCAAAAGTATTTTGAGATCGCCGCGAAGGGGAGAAAGTCGACCAATGGCAAAAAGCGGTAAGACCCCTTCTCAAATCCTCGACGCAAAAAAAGATTCACTGGACTGGGGGCGGTTCAACTTTCTCGAAAATCTCCTCGTCTTCTGTACGAACAAGGAATGGGAGGTTGAACCGGAAAGCGGCGTTCGCTTTCGCGTGAATGTCCCTAATGACCGAAACTGTCTTTGTCTCATCTTTAAAATTGATCGTCCGGGGAGAGAGGCGTTAGTTCGGGAAGAAAGTACTCCTCGCCCGGACTATCTGGTTGTCTATATCGGTGAGGGTCGCTGCATCTGTACGATTATTGAAATGAAGGGTAAGAGCGACAAAAATGTTGAGCACGGAGTCGATCAGATCACAACGTTCCATCAAATACTGAAGGAACAGTTCACAGAAAATTTTCCAACCAAGTTTAAGCCGGAAATACAAGGTATTTTACTCGTACAACGCGGCGCACAGCCACCTCTCCCCAAAATAGCAGCCGCCGCAAGAAGCGGAGTGAGAATTCTAGTTTACAGCAGTGACCGCAGAGCGGATCTCTTCCCCTTCATTTCCGACAAAATCACTCCGTCGGCAGCTTCCGAGGACCCCACTCGCAAGTCTCCCCCATCTCGTAACTTTACCCTGCTTGAGGAAGTCTTCATCAATTGTGCTCTGCCCAAAAGGCTTGAGGACACGTTTCAGGTTGGCCATTGTCCAAACCCGAACCGTCCTCTTGAGGAAGGAATCTTCATTAACTACTTGTTATCAAAAAAAGAAGAGTACGCAGCTTTATTTTCTGACAGAAGCCGATGTCAGATCGGTCTGAACGGTTCAACCGGATGGATGGAGAAAATCAAGGCCAGTCTTGAGGAAATCGGACTATCCGTCGGGCGGACCATCAAGATAGAGATGATTTCCTGAAACCACCAATGGAACGCTATTCACGACAGATTCTTTTCTCGGGCATCGGCGAGGCCGGGCAGCGTCGGCTGCTCGAAAGCCGGGTCACGCTCATCGGCTGCGGCGCGCTGGGGGGCGCGCTCGCGGAGATGCTCGCCCGCGCGGGCGTTGGCTTTATCCGGCTGGTTGACCGCGATTTCATCGAATGGTCGAACCTGAACCGCCAGGTTCTTTTCACCGAAGCCGATGCCGAGGCGCGGATGCCCAAGGCGATTGCCGCGCAAAACCGGTTGCGGGCAATCAATTCCGAAATTGAAGTGACCGGGCTAGTCACCGACGTCAATGTGGACACGGTCGAATCGCTCGTTGCCGGGGCCGACCTCGTTCTCGACGGGACCGACAATTTCGAGACGCGCTATCTGGTCAACGACGCCTGCGTGAAGGCGGGGATTCCGTGGATTTACGGGGCGGCGGTCGGGGCCTACGGCATGACGATGACGATTGTCCCCGGCGAGACGCCGTGTCTGCGCTGCATTTTCGAGGAAATGCCGCCGGTCGGAACGGCCCAGACCTGCGACACGGCGGGCATCATCCTGCCGATCATTCAGACCGTGACGGCGGCGCAGGTCTCGGAAGCCCTGAAACTGCTGACTGGGCAAAGGGAAAAACTGCGCGGCACGCTGCTGCACATCGACCTGTGGGACAACAGCTACCGCAACGTGAAGCTTTCGGCGGGCAGCCGGAATCCGGAGTGTCCGTGCTGCGGCCAGCGGCGGTTCGAGTTTCTCGCCGCGGCGCACGAGGCGCTCGCGCTGTCGCTCTGCGGACGGAATTCGGTACAGATTCGTCCGGCAAAAAGCGTTCCCCTCGATTTCGTCGAACTCGAAGCGCGGCTGGTCCGGGTTGGGTCGGTCCGGGCGAACGAACACCTGCTTGTGTTCCGGACGGACGACCACGAGATGACCCTTTTTCGCGACGGGCGCGCCATCGTCAAGGGCACGAGCGACGTTCAGGCGGCGCGCGGGTTCTACGCGAAGTACGTTGGTTCGTGAAACGGTTGCAAGTTCCTTCCCGAACGGCGAAAGTTCGAATTCCGTTGCCCGAATAAAAAAACGATCTGATTCAAACCACCGATGAACGCATTTGCCTCTTCCGCACACGGCTGCTCAGGGGAAAGCCCCGAATACCACGAATGGAAAACCGGTGAAATCACCGTCGAGCGCTTCGGCTCCCGCGAGCCGACGTTCGTTTTCCGCCAGCAGGACCGCACCATCGCGCGGCTGACGTGGCCACGCTCGCGCCAGGGCCGCTACCGCGCCGAACACGAGCCGGTCGAGTTGTATCTCACGGTCGAACGGATGGGCTACACGATGATCGCCACCGATCTCATGACCCGGCGCTCGAAACTCTTCGTCAACAACCGCCGCAATCCCAAGCGTGCCCGGATGACGATCGACCTCGAAGACAGCCGGTACTTCGTGACCCGCAAGGACGGCAAGCGTAAGGACACGCGCGATTTCTCGCTGCACGTCCGGCGGGAGTTCTACCATTCGGAACTGATCGAGATTCGCTTCGACGCCGACGACATCACCCGCCAGCGGACCCGCGGCGCGGCGCGGCGGCTGGTCACGATTCATATCCATCCGGTCATGCGCTGGGAAGCGGCGCACTTCCACCACCTGCTCGCCCTGCTCGTCGGGTGCGTGGTGTTTGTCGGCGGCCACGACCGGTTCCGGTTCGACCGCAAACACAACAAGTACGTGGCGAAGAAATCCTGAGTTTTTGAACACAAAGCCACAAAGGCACGAAGAGAAGAATGCGATTCAACTCTTCGTGCCTTTGTGGCTTTGTGCCTTTGTGTTCCGGTTTTACTTCGCCTTGATTTCGGGGTGGCAGTTGGCTTCATCAGGGCAGACGACAAAGCCGCCGACATAAAATTCCTCGCCCTTGAGGCTGGCGAACCCGACCGTACCGTAGGGAAACAGGTTGTCGCGGTCCTGAAAGAGCGAAATCGAGCTTTCGTCCGGGCTTTCGCTCGGCGTGACGAAGTGGCTGATCTTGTTGCCCTTCATCGTGATGCGGAAGTGGCTCCACTTCGTACCGTCGAGCGGAACCGGAATGATGTCGGTCTGGACCGGCGTGCCGAGATTCCCGTCGCGGCAGATGTAGGTCTCGAACTGCGCCGCGGTCGCCGAGACGGCCAGCAGGCTGAACAGGTAGTAGTTTTTCTCGTCCTTCGCGCGCAGTACCCAGGACGCGCGGTTGCCCTGCTTCATCCGCAGTTCGAAATTCACTTCCGCGCCGCGAAAACCGACGTCCTTGGTCAGTCCGACCGTGTTCGTGCCGGTCACTTTCAAGAGTTGCGTCTCGACCGCCCAGCCCGGCGGGGCGTCCCATTTGTAGAGATTCGCGAAATTGTCGGCGAACTCGATGATCGCTTCGAGCTTCGCCTTGACGAGCGTGTCGGTTTCGGTCGAAAGGGTAAGGTCGGTTTCGTAGGTGCGGAAGCGGTCAGCCTCGACCCGGACGCGGTGCGTTTCTTCCGGCGACAGCTTGTCGATGACGAGCGTTCCATCGCCCGAGACGTCGCCGCAGTAGACGTCGTCGGCGTAGACCTTCGCCGTCGGGACGGATTCAATTTTCAGAATGGCCTTCGCCGGCTCGGCGACTTCGACCTTGGTCGAGGCGGCGTCGAGCGTGACGGTGTTGTTGTAGAGAATCCGCGCGCCCTGTTTGATAAGGATGGCGTGCGTGCCGGGCGGCGATACCTTGACCTCGAGGGTCGTGCCCTTGAGCGTGTAGTTCGTTTCGGGAAGCGGCTGCTTGTCCACTTCGATTGCGAGCTTCACGCCCGGTCGGGCTTTGATGTTCGGCAACGACAGCAACGCGAAGTTCGGTTTGAGTTCGGCGATGATCGCCTCGGCGCGTCCGGCGGCGATGGTGACGTCCTTGGTAAAGGAAACGTATTCAGCCGAACGCACTTCAACCTTGTACTTTCCGGGCTGCAACTTCTGGCTGAATTTTGAATTCGCCGCTTTTCCGCTCGGTCGGTTGTTGATGAAGACGTCGGCGTCGGGAACGTTGCAGGCCAGCAATATCGACCCGGCTGCTGGCGGGTGATACGTGGCGACCTTGGTTTTCTTTTCAATGACCGTGACATCTTTTTGGGCAAAAGTTGCCGTCGAGACGCAGGTAAGTCCAAGAAATAAAAAGAGAAGTCGAAAAATTGAATGGTTACGTGACATAAGTTTCTTCGAAATCTTCAACTTCATTTTGCAGGAGTCGCGGCAACCCGAAATCCAAGATCAGCCCGTGTCATTGTT
>JAAFHI010000659.1 GCA_013298335.1 Actinomycetota bacterium | reverse complement strand
GCGTCACGCCACCGTTTGAGACCCGAAGCTGTACCTGGCTGGCCTGGCCGGTCGTCCCGACGTTTCCGTTCAGCGACATCCCGTTTTTGACGGTGAGCACGATGGGGCCGTTGACCTGAATCCGGCTGTTCCCATTCAGGGTCAAGCTCTGGAAGTTGTAGGTCGTGGTCGTTCCCGCCGAGCCGAGCGTAAACCCGCTCCCACCGTTCGCGATGAAGTCGCCGTAGGTCCCGCCCGGAATCACGTACTGCCCGACGTTGCCGTTGAGCGTGAGATTCCGAAGCGTCGCGAAATCACCCGCGCTTTGGCCAGCCGAATTGATGTTGACCGACCGCGTTCCGGTCGGGCTCGGCGGCGCGGCCACCGTCGGCAGCGTCGCCGGATTGGTCCGGGTGCGGAGATTGCGGAGGTTGACGTTACCGCTGAGGGTGATCGAGTACCCGGTCGGCGTTGCGCTTCCCGTCCCCTGAATCACCCCGCCGAACGCCGGATTTCCGTTTATGTTGACCGTCGGGGTGCCTGGAACGAGCAGGTCCTCGGTGGTGTACGACCCGCCATTGAGCGTAAAGGACTGCCCGGTCAGAACCTGCACCGATCCCTCGACCCGTCCGTTCAGGGTCGGCGCCTGTCGCGACAATGCCGGACCAAAGCCGCTTTGGGCGGCAACCGCCCCAAAGCCGGTGCTGAGTGCGGAAGAAGAAGTGTTGAGTTTTGAGTTTTCAGTTTTGAGTTCGAGCGGTTGAGCGCCATTTGTCGACGGCGTTTTGGCGCGGACGAAGTAGTTGGAAAGTGCGGCCTCAACCGGATCAGCCGGCTTGGCGGGTTCCGGGGTTGAGAAGAAGGGCGTGCCTTTGGTTTTGACGTGGGCGGCGGCGGAAGTTGGCCGCACAAGGCTGGTTTTCAAGGCTTTCGGGCGATGAACGCTCCGGACCGCCATCTCGCTCGGGCCCGAACCGGTCACCGTTCCGCCGTTCATCACGACGCGGTCGGCGACGATCTGACCGCGAACCTTTGCATTGCCTGAAAGCGTGACCGTACCGTTCGGCGCGCGCAGCCAGCCGGTGATGGAAGCCGTTCCGCCAAGGGTGATGCTGCCCAGGACGTTGATTCGCGTCCGCTCGCTTCCCGCGATGGCGGCATCCGTCAGGGAAACTGAACCGCCGATGGTCAGGGCAGTCGCGGGAGTCGCGGTGAGCGTCGCGCCCGCACCAAGTCTGAGTGCCGTAAACGAGTAGCTCCCCGCCCCGAGCCGGAGCGTGCTTTTGCCCTGCACCGCAATCAGACCGTAGTGGCCCGCGGGCAGGCGAATGTCCTTGCCGCTTCCCAAAATGGTAATGGAACGGATGGCCGTCCAGTCGAGGTCGGAAAGGTCTTCTTCGCCTGAAATCACGAGGTCGCGCGCGCCCGTCGGCTGCGAGAGACCCGAAATGTCTTTCGGAAACGCGTACCCGTCGGCCCGCACCCGCACCTTGCCGGTCATGACGACGCCGTCGGCAAGCGTTACCGCAAAGGGATTTCCGGCTTCTCCGCCCTCGTCGGCAATCCCGCCATGCGCGGATTTCGCGCCGAGCTTCACCGAGGGCATCCCCGAGACATAGAGATCGGAGGAGATTTTTGTCCCAACGGAAAAGGGTTCCGCCGAAAGTACGCGCACCGATCCCGTCACGCTTCCGGCCTTGAGCACCGGCGCGTGGCGCGAAACCACCGCTCCCGCCACGGACAGCCGGGGGAGGGCGAAATCATCAGGCTTGGTCGCGGCGGAGGGTTGAATCGTTACACCCGGCAGGTTTGGCATCCCCGGAATCCGGGGCGAACGACCCGCCACGCCGGGAAGGTTCGGCATTCCGGGGATTTTGGGCATTCCCGGCATTGAAAGCGGATTCGCCGCCGGGTTCATGTCCTCGCGCTTACCTTGGGGCGGCGTCTGCCACCAGGTCGTCGAGGCGGTCTTGCCGTCCGGATTGACGATCTGGACTGTCTTCGGAAGCGGCGTCGAGATGGGCAACGTGTCCTTCGGGACGATGACCGAAAGCCGCGACGCATCGTGCAGCGTCGCCGGGACTTCCTCCCCATCAACCGTGACCTTCGACCCCTCGGCGAAATTCACGCCGTTCAGGGTCAGCAGCAGTTCTTCCGCGTCGGGCGCGGCCTCGGCGGTCTCGACCCCGAAAATCGTCGGGTCGTAGGAAAGCTGCGAGCGAAGACTCGGAATACTCGTGGAGCGGACGGGCAACGACGGACGGGCGGTCTCGGGCGACGGTGACGAGGCGTCGGGCGAGGCAGTGGGTTCGGCGGCGGGAAGCGGGGATTCCTCGATCCGCTCACGAACCAGACCTTTTTCCTTCAGGCCTTTGGCGTATCCCGCCATCGGCTGTACCAGAACCAGTCCCGCCAGCAGCAGGCACAGCGCCTGCCCGGCGATCCGGGTCCCCTTCCTCACTATTGTTGTCGTCATCGTCGTCATGTTTGCCCGCTGGGGAGTAATTGAGAGTTGAGAATTCAGAATTGAGAGTTATCACGGCCCGGATGTCCGTCTCGCCGTGATTGAGAATTGTGCGCTATGGGTTGGAGCGTTTGGGGATTGACCGGACCGGGGTGGTTGAGGATTGAGGCCGAGTCTTCAAAAACTCTCCACTCTCCATTCTCAACTCTCCACTGCTGCCCCGCCGCTGCCGCTTTTGCAGTGGCGAGTACTGCGCCCAGTTTTCTTCTTTGAGTTTCTGGAATGGCGGAATCGTCCGGCTGCTCGTGACCGCACCCGGCACGCCGAACCATTCGTCCCGAATCTGCTGCGCCGTCAGCGGCGTGTTGAGAACCCGGACTTCATCGAGAATGAGTCCTTGTTGGGAATAATCATTGGCATCTCGAAGATTTGCCCGGAACGGGTTGCTGCCCTGGCGGAACGCGCCGAAGCCGTTCGGGATTGCCGACATGGCCCGAAGCACGCCGTCGACGAAAATACTCAATTGGCCATTCGGTCGGTCCACCACCAGGGTGACTTTGTGCCACCCTCCATCGTTCAGACCCGCGACGCCCAGAACCGTTTGGGTTGTCCAGCGCGTCTGGTTGACATCCAGGACATCCGCGCTCAGAACGCCGGTTGGCGCCAGGGTTAATGAAAAGTCCGCATTTTGCCCGGACTGGTCAGTTCTACCGATCAGGGTGTGGACACTGTTTCGTGGGGCGATCAGTGAAACCTGTCCTGAGTTCGTAAAGAACGTTCGCTGACGGGCCTTCACCCA
>JAAFHI010000613.1 GCA_013298335.1 Actinomycetota bacterium | reverse complement strand
TTCCACGATGGGGAGAATGTCGCGCTGCACGCCCTCGCGGGAAACGTCCGGTCCGCCGCCGCCTTCCCGGCCCGCAATCTTGTCGATTTCATCCAGAAAAACGATGCCGGAATCCTCGACCCGCTCGACGGCGAGGCGGGCCACCTGATCCATGTCCACCAGCTTCTGTTCTTCTTCCTGAAGCAGGTAATCCATCGCTTCCTCGACGGACATCTTCCGCATTTTATTTTTTCCGCCGGGGAACAATCCCGGAATCATTTCCCGGATATTGATGTCCATTTCCTCGATGCCCTGAGGGTTAATGATTTCAATTCCCTGTGGAAAATTCCGCTCCTTGATTTCCATTTCGACGATGCGGTTGTTGAGCTTTCCTTCGCGAAGTTGCTGGCGGAGTTTTTCGCGCGTCCGGTCGAAGGAATCGTCCTCTTCAATTGACGTGTCTTCCGCTGGACGCGGAGGAAGCAGCAGGTCGAGCAGGCGTTCTTCGGCGTTCTGCTGGGCCTTGTCTTCGATTTCGGTGATTTTTTCTTCGCGAACGAGGTCGATGGAGATGTCCACCAGATCGCGGATGATGGATTCGACGTCGCGCCCGACGTAGCCGACTTCGGTGAATTTCGAGGCTTCGACCTTGAGAAACGGGGAATTGGCGAGACGCGCGAGACGCCGGGCAATCTCGGTTTTTCCGACCCCGGTCGAGCCGATCATGATGATGTTTTTGGGCATCACGTCCTGCGCGAGATCGGGCGGCAGTTTCTGGCGCCGGACACGGTTGCGGAGGGCGATGGCGACGGCGCGCTTGGCGGCGGCCTGTCCCACGACGTGTTTGTTCAGTTCCTGAACGATCTGTCGGGGCGTCAGGTCATCAAGATGCGGCGTGTCTTCAACGGTTCCTGAAAGGTAGATAACCATAATGTTCGGTGTGACCGGGTGTTACTTCTAGCGGCTGATAATCAAAGTTCTTCGAAGATGATGGACTGATTCGTGTAGATACAGATTTCACCGGCGATTTTCATCGCCTCCTCGGCAATCTTCCGGGCGGGGAGATCAGTGTGGTCGAGCAGGGCCTTGGCGGCAGCCTGAGCGAAGGGCCCGCCGGAACCGATGGCCATGCAGTGATCGTCGGGTTCGATGATGTCGCCCGTCCCGGAAATCAGCAAGGTGGCTTTTTCATCGGCAACAAGCAGCAGGGCTTCAAGGTGGCGCAGAAATTTGTCGGTACGCCATTCCTTGGCAAGTTCCACCGCTGACCGCTGGAGCTGCCCGTGATACTGCTCAAGTTTCGCTTCGAAACGGGTGAACAGGGCAAAGGCGTCGGCGGTTGATCCGGCAAAACCGGCCAGAATCTTGTCGTTATAGAGACAGCGGATTTTGCGGGCGGTCCCCTTGACCACCGTTGCCCCCATCGTGACCTGTCCGTCGGCGGCCATGACGACCTGCGTATTGCGGCGGACGGCGAGAACGGTGGTGCTTCGAATGTGGGGTTTGAGTTCCGAACGACGCTGGGTTTCAGCTTTTTTCCGGTTGGATTTCAAGGCGCTGGCTCCGCATCTGGTGTTTTGAAAAACGGGCGCAAGATTTAGCACAACGGCTCCACCCCGTAAACACGGGTGAATCCGCCGGTCAGGCGTCCCGGATGCTTGTGACTCCGGCTGTGGAAAGGCATACTCCCGCCTTTTGCGTTGGCGCAAAAGGACCATCAATCTGTTTTCCCCTCGGAGCGAGCCAATGCCCAAACGGACGGACATTCACAAAATTCTCATCATCGGGTCGGGGCCCATCGTCATCGGCCAGGCCTGCGAGTTCGACTATTCGGGAACGCAAGCCTGTAAAGCCCTGAAGGACGAAGGGTTTGAGGTCATTCTGGTCAATTCGAATCCGGCGACGATCATGACCGACCCGGAACTCGCCGATCAGACCTTCATCGAACCCCTGAACCTCGATTCGCTGACGCGGGTCATCGAACGCGAACGTCCGGATGCCCTGCTTCCGACCGTCGGCGGACAGACCGCGCTCAATCTGGCCATGCAGCTTGCGGAAAGCGGCGTGCTCGACCGTTTTGGCGTCAAACTGATCGGGGCCAACGTCGAGGCGATTCAGGTGGCCGAAAGCCGGAAAATGTTCAAGTTGGCGATGGATGAAATCGGCCTCGAAATGACCAAGGCCGTTTTTGTCTCCCCCGAAACCGATTTGAGTCAGGTCATTTCGCAGGTCGGGTATCCCGCCATTATTCGTCCGAGTTTCACGCTCGGCGGTGCCGGCGGCGGCATTGCCTACAACGACGAGGAATTCGATCGCCTCATCGAACGCGGACTCGCGATGAGTCCGGTCAAGGAAGTCGTCGTCGAGGAATCGGTCATCGGATGGAAGGAATATGAACTGGAGGTGATGCGCGATCTGGCCGACAACATCGTCATCATCTGTTCCATTGAAAATTTCGACCCGATGGGCATCCACACCGGCGATTCCATCACGGTCGCGCCCGCACAGACGCTGACCGACCGCGAGTATCAGGTTTTGCGCGACGCCTCGCTGAAAATCATTCGCCGCATCGGTGTCGAAACCGGCGGTTCGAACATTCAGTTTGCAGTGAATCCGCAGGATGGCCGGGTCCGGGTCATCGAGATGAATCCGCGCGTTTCCCGTTCGTCGGCGCTCGCGTCGAAAGCGACCGGTTTCCCGATTGCGAAAATCGCGGCCAAACTGGCGGTCGGCTACACCCTGGATGAAATTCCGAACGACATCACCCGCAAAACGCCCGCCAGCTTCGAACCGACGCTCGATTACGTGGTCGTGAAGATTCCGAAATGGGCGTTTGAAAAGTTTCAGGCGGCGGACCCCAGTCTCGGGACCCAGATGAAGTCGGTCGGCGAGGCGATGGCGATTGGCCGGACGTTCAAGGAATCCTTCATGAAGGCCCTGCGTTCGCTCGAAGCCAACGAGGCCAAGATTCCCGTCTATACCAACGACGAGGAAATGCGCCGACATCTGGTGACCCCCAATCCCGAACGCATCCGGTATCTCCAGATGGCGCTCGAACGCGGCTGGTCCTGCGAGGAACTCCACGATCTGACCGCCATCGATCCGTGGTTTCTCCACCAGTTGAAGGAAATCGCCGACGCCCAGAATGCGCTCAAGGGGAAAAAACTTGAAGAAGTCTCCCTTGCCGAACTTTTAAGTGTGAAACGCATGGGGTTCTCGGATCGCCGCGTCGCCCGGACCGTCGGCTGTACCGAAGGCGAAGTTCGCGAACTGCGTTTGAAGAACGGCATCAAACCGGTCTTCAAGCGGATCGACACCTGCGCCGCCGAATTCGAATCGTTCACGCCGTACATGTATTCGACCTTCGAAGAAGAATGCGAAGCGGAGCCGTCCGACCGGAAGAAAATCATGATTCTGGGCAGCGGTCCGAACCGCATCGGGCAGGGAATCGAATTCGACTACTGCTGCTGCCACGCGAGTTTCGCC
>JAAFHI010000444.1 GCA_013298335.1 Actinomycetota bacterium | reverse complement strand
CGTGTGCTCTTCCGATCTAAGGGCTGGGGCTGGCCTTCGCGCTCGAACGCATGGTGACGGTCATGGTCACCGCTTGCCCGCACGCGCTGGGCGTGGCAATCCCGTTGGTCGTGGCGATTTCGACGGCGGTCTCGGCGCGGAACGGCTTGCTCATCCGCAACCGGACGGCGTTCGAGGAAGCCCGGAAAATCACGGCAATCGTTTTTGACAAAACCGGGACGCTGACCGAAGGCGCGTTCGGCGTGACCGAAATTGAAGTTTTGGACAAAAACGCGAACGCCGACCAATTTTTGGCAACCGTCGCCGCGCTCGAACAGCAAAGCGAACACCCGATTGCAAAAGGCATCGTCCGCGCCGCGAAAGACAAAAACCTCGTTTTGCCGAGCGTTGAAAATTTTGCCTCGATGACCGGGCAGGGCATTTCGGGGAACGTCGGCGGCGAAAACTGGCAGGTCGTCAGCCCTTCTTTTTTGAAAACAAACGGCCTCCAAATCCCGGAAGCGGCCACCGAGCGGACGGCTGAAACGGTCGTTTTTGTTTTGAAAAACAAAGAATTGGCCGGGTTCATCGCCCTCGCCGACAAAATCCGGGAGGATGCCGCCGAGGCCGTCCGCGAACTCAAAAACCAAAACATCAAGGTATTTATGGCGACTGGCGACAACCCGCAGGTCGCCAAATACATCGCCGACAAACTGAATCTGGACGGCTGGTTTGCCGAGGTGCTGCCGCACCAAAAGGTCGAAATCATCAAAGACCTGCAATCGAAAGGCGAATTCGTGGCCATGACCGGCGACGGCGTGAACGACGCGCCCGCCCTCGCCGAGGCCAATATCGGCATCGCCGTCGGCTCCGGCACGGATGTGGCCGCCGAGACCGCCGACATCATTTTGACCGACAGCCGCCCGTCGGACGTGGTCAACCTCGTGCGTTTCGGCAAGGCGACGTATTCAAAAATGGTTCAAAACCTTTGGTGGGCAACGGGCTACAACGTGTTCGCAATCCCGTTGGCGGCGGGCATTTTGCACCCGCAATTTGTGTTAAGCCCTGCGCTGGGCGCGGTGTTGATGTCCGTCAGCACGGTGGTCGTGGCGTTGAACGCGCAACTGTTGCACCGGTTTTTGAAAAACCAAAACGGAAAAAAATGGTAGAAAAACTCGTCCAAATCTCGCTCCGAAACCGCCTGTTCGTCCTCATGGCGGCGGCGGCTTTGTTCGCTTGGGGCATCGTCTCCGTGCGGAACAACCCGATTGATGCCATTCCCGACCTATCCGAAAACCAAGTCATCGTCTTCACCGAATGGATGGGGCGCAGCCCGCAACTCATCGAAGACCAAATCACCTACCCGCTGGTGTCGAACCTGCAAGGCATCCCGCAGGTGAAAAATATCCGGGGCGCGTCCATGTTCGGGATGAGTTTCGTCTACGTCATTTTCGAGGACAAGACCGACATCTACTGGGCAAGGACGCGAGTGCTCGAACGCCTCAACTTCGCCCAACGCCTCCTGCCGGAAGGCGCAACGCCCACCCTCGGCCCTGACGGCACGGGCGTGGGGCACATCTTTTGGTACCACCTCGACGCGCCGGGCATGGACTTGGGCGAACAGCGGGCATTGCAAGATTGGTACGTCAAATTCGCCCTGCAAACCGTGCCGGGCGTGAGCGAAGTCGCCTCTTTTGGCGGTTTTGGCAAGCAATACCAAATCAATATTGACCCCTACAAACTCAATTATTACAACGTCCCGCTCATGGACGTGCTGAACGCCATCCGCCAAAACAACAACGACGTGGGCGGACGCAAATTCGAGATGAGCGACATGGCGTACATCGTCCGGGGCTTGGGCTATCTCAAAAAAACGGAGGACATCGAAAACATCCCCGTCGGCAATTACGGCAGCGTCCCCGTCCGGGTCAAAGACATCGCCACCGTGCAAATGGGCGGCGACCTCCGCCTCGGCATCTTCGACATGGACGGCACGGGCGAGGTCGTGGGCGGCATCGTGGTCATGCGCTACGGCGAAAACGCCAACAACGTCATCGAAGCGGTGAAAAAGAAAATGACGGAGGTGGAAAAGGGCTTGCCCGCCGGGGTCAAATTCCGGGTCAGTTACGACCGCAGCGAACTCATCCAAGCCGCCATCGGCTCGGTGCGCGGCACGCTGACCGAGGAAATGATTGCCGTTTCCATCGTTGTCTTGCTGTTCCTTTTTCATTGGCGCAGCGCGTTGATAATCCTGATTCAACTGCCTATTTCGGTAGCGGTCGGCTTCATTTTGCTCGAAGCCTTCGGGCTTTCCTCCAACATCATGTCGCTCACGGGCATCGCCCTCGCCATCGGCGTGGTGGTGGACGACGGCATCGTCATGGTCGAAAACGCCTATCGGCACCTCTCGGAATCCCCAGGGGCAATGACCTTTTCGGAGCGGCTCTCCGTCATCGAAAAATCGTGCAAACAGGTCGGCCCCGGCGTGTTCTTTTCCACCATCGTCACCATTGCCTCTTTCCTCCCCGTGTTTTTGCTGACGGGCATGGAGGGCAAACTTTTTTCCCCGCTGGCTTGGACAAAAACCTTCATCCTGTTGGTGGACGCTTTCCTCGCCATCACGCTCACGCCCGTGCTGATTGCCGTGATTTTGAAAGGAAAATTGAAACCGGAGAGTGCCAACCCCATCACCCGTGTTTTGGAAAAACTGTACACGCCCGTCCTCAAACTCTGTCTGCGCTGGCGCAAAACCACGCTCGCCGTCATGCTCATCGCCCTCGCCGCCAGCGTCCCGATGATGATGCGGCTCGGTACGGAGTTCATGCCGCCGCTCGACGAAGGCTCGCTGTTGTTCATGCCCGTCACCTTGCCCGACGTGTCCAATTCGGAGGTCAAGCGCATTTTGCAGGTGCAGGACAAACTCATCTCCGAAGTCCCCGAGGTCAGCCATGTTTTGGGAAAAGCGGGCAGGGCAAGCACCGCCACCGACAACTCGCCCATCAGCATGATTGAAACCATCATTTTGCTCAAACCCAAAAGCGAATGGCGGGCGGGCTTGACCAAAAACGACATCATCAACGAGTTGAACGCCAAAATGCAAATCCCCGGCGTGGTCAACGGCTGGACGCAGCCCATCATCAACCGAATCAACATGCTCTCGACGGGCATCCGCACCGACGTGGGCTTGAAAGTCTATGGGCAAAACCTCGACACCATTTACTCCGTCGCCCAACTCCTGAAAAAGGAACTCGAAGGCATCCCCGGCGTGAAAGACCTTTACGTTGAACCCATAACCGGCGGAAAATACATTGACATCAAAGTAAAACGCGACGAAATCGGTCGCTACGGATTGAGCGTGGACGACGTGAACATGCTCGTCGAATCCGCCCTCGGCGGCATGGTCTTGACCACCACCATCGAGGGGCGGCAGCGGTTCACGGTCAATGCCCGCTTCGCGCAAGACTTCCGAAACAACCTCGATGCCCTGCGCCGCCTGCAAGTGCAGACCGCCCGTTACGGCCCAATCCCCCTCGAAGCGGTGGCGGATGTCCGCATTTCCGAAGGCCCGCCGATGATAAACTCCGAAAACGCCATGCTCCGGGGAACGGTCTTGTTCAACGTCCGCGAGCGCGACCTCGGCGGCACGGTGCAGGAAGCACAGCAAAAACTCAATGCCGCCATTCGGCAATTGCCCAAAGGCTATTTCATCGAATGGAGCGGGCAATGGGAAAACCAAATCCGGGCGAGCCGGACGCTGCGGCTCATTCTGCCCATCGTGCTGGTCATTATTTTCCTTGTGCTGTACATCACCTACAAGTCGGTCAAAGAGGCATTTATCACCATGATTACCGTGCCTTTTGCCCTTATCGGCGGCGTGTACATGGTGTATTTCTACGGGGTCAACCTCTCGGTGGCGGTGGCGGTGGGCTTCATCGCCCTGTTCGGCATGGCTATCGAAACGGCGATGCTGATGACCATTTACCTCAACGAAGCCATGCAGCGGCTCGTCGCCGAAAAGGGAAATTCCAAAGAAACCATCACTAATGCCGACATCCGGGATTGGGTCATCTGGGGCGCGGCAAAGCGGCTGCGCCCCAAACTGATGACCGTTTCCGTGTCGCTGTTCGGGCTTGTCCCCATCCTTTGGGCGACGGGTGTGGGCAGCGACGTGATGTTGCCCATCACCATTCCGCTCATCGGCGGCACGATTTCGTCCACGCTCTACGTCTTGCTCGTCACGCCCGTTGTTTTTGAAATGACGAAGGAATGGGAGTTGCGGCGGCAGGGGAAAATCGAGGTGTACGATGTCGAAGAATAAACCATTTTCTTTTCAACCAGAC
>JAAFHI010000533.1 GCA_013298335.1 Actinomycetota bacterium | reverse complement strand
TTTTTTTTGCAGCATGCCACCGAGAGAAACGACGCAGATCAAAAGGAAAAAGGCGAGCGTTCTCAGGGCGGAAGAAGACGTACGATGAGTCATTGTTCGGTCGTTCGAAAACTGATCTCGCGTGAAAATCACGCGGTAAAGGGAAGTCACGGGGAAACCGTTCAATCCGGATGAGGAACTCCCTCGATTGAAAACGGCGCTGGACGAGCGGAATGGCCGCACGAAAACAAACGGAAAGAAGCTATTGTTGACAAAGCCGTCAGAAAAAGCCAAGTAAAAAAGTCATTTTCCGGACGACTTGGCGGTTTTGTCAGTTGGTTTGGAACTTGCCCCGTTTCACGCGCGCCGCGCCGATTGGTTCCCGATTCGGACGGCACCGGCGGATTTGGCCGCCCAACCCTTTCCCGACGGGCAGAATGCGGCGAAATATTTGATTCTTCTCATCTTGCGCCGTTCTTTTTTTCAGGAAACCCGGATGCCCGCCGACCGCGTCCGCGACGCTGCCGGAGACGGTTGCCCCGGCGCGGGCATTCGTGAAGAATCGCGCCTTCCCGTGTTCTTCATCCTTAATACATGGAGCGATTCGTCTCATGCCTCTCCTTACCATTGTTTTCGGAGCCCTTCTCATCGTGATCGGCGTCGGCGGTTACGCGATGCAGGACCCCGGTCACGGTAGTCCGACCGCGCTGATTCCGGCGGCCTTCGGCCTCGTCCTCGCCATCTGCGGCGCGGTGGCCATGAAAGAAAATCTCAAAAAGCACGCCATGCACCTCGCCGTGGTGATCGGTCTGCTCGGCATCTTCCCGACCTTCAAGGGAATCATCAGCGTCGTCACCCAGAATTTCGGTGGAAAGCCGCCGCTCGCGTCCTACTCGCGGGCCGCGATGGCGTCACTCTGCATCGTGTACGTGATTCTCTGCGTGAATTCCTTCATCCAGGCCCGTCGCGCCCGCAAACTCGCGAGCTAATGGACCGCGCACACCCTGCGCGCCACCCTCGCTGACGCTCGGGGTTCCGTACCCGGTTTCACCATGTCCGAAGCCACCCAACTCGAATCCGGCGAGCGGGAGGAACGCCTCCGCGACTTCCGCCGCCGTTTTCTCGGCAAATCCCCCTCGGCGTCCACCCGGCGTGCGTACCGGGCGGCCATTGAGCAGTTCGAGGAATTTCTTGAACCACGCCATTGCGGGCTGCTCGACGTCGGTCCGCCGGACATCGCCGCCTTCCGCGACCTGCTGACCGCCGCGCCACGCTCGCTCAAGCCGAAATCGGTCTATGCGCGGCTTTCGACCATCCGCAGTTTTTACAAGGGTTTACAGCGGGAGGGCCTCGTCGCGGCCAATCCGGCGGCGAGCCTGCTCGTCGCGCCGCCGAAGGTTTCGCCCGCCCCGATCACCTCGCATCTTTCCCCGAAACAGATCGACCAGTTGCTCGCCGCGCCGGATCGCCGGTCGCCGGCGGGGGCGCGCGACTACCTGATTTTGTGCCTGCTGGCGAAGATGATGCTGCGGGCGCAGGAGGTCCGGGATCTGCGGCAGCGCGATATCGTCCGGATTCCGTCCGGCGCGGCTCCGGCGAGCGAAACCGGGCTTGGCATCGTGGTGGACGCCCGTGGCACGAACCGGCGCGTCCTGCCGATTTCCCGCGAGTTCAAGACCGTCCTCGACACCTATTTCCGGCTCGACACCGAGGAGCGCCGACTGTGCAAGGGCCATTACCTCGATGCCGGGCTGATTCAGGGGTCCGGGACGAAGCGCACCCTCGGTGGCGAGGCGATTTCGCTCCGGCAACTGTCGAACATCGTCCGCAAGTACGGTGAGTACACCGGCATTCCCGGCCTGCACCCGCACTGTTTCCGCCGGACGGCGGTCGGCGACGCCATCCGGCAGGGGGCAGACATGGCCGACATCAAGGCCCTCGCCGGATACAAGGCCATTGAAACGCTGCATCGCTATGAAATCGAATGAGTTGCGGGTCGTTTCCCGCTTTCCGCCTCAAGCGCCAGCGCACGCGGGTGGAGCACGTTGTTTTCCAGATGGATGTGGCGGTGCAGGTCGGTTTCCAGCGCCAGCAGCGCCCGGTAGGTCTCGATGAAGGTCGGGCAGGCGTCGGCGGGCGGAATGAAGTTGCCGCTCGCGAGACGGATTTTCCGGAGCAGCCCGCCGACCAGTTCATGCTCCGACTCCATCGCCCGAATCGGGTAGTCCACGCTCGGAAAGCAGCCGTGGGGCGCGGCGGTCGCCTCGGCGACGGCGCGTTCGAGTTCGCCGATGTAGGGAAACAGAATCGCTTCCTCTTTCTGGAGATGCAGGTCGAGATCGGCGACGACGAGTCGGAAAAGGCTTTGTACCTCAAGCAGTTCCGGGTGATGCCCGCCGTGGGCCGCGACGGTTTTTTCGAGCAGTCCGGGAATCCGGCGCAGGGCCGCGCGGGTGTAGGCGTGGTGGGTCTCGACGATGTGGGCGATTAGCCCGGCAAGGGATGTTTCATGCCAGTTGACGAGCGGCGCGGCGCGGTCGGTTTTGAGTGCCGCGAGGCGTTCGGTCACCGGTCCGAAGGGAATGCCCGCGGTTTCGCAGGCGCGGTCGAGCGGTACGCCCCCGCCACAGCAGTAGTCGATGCCGAGTTCCTCGAACAGTTCGACCGCGCCGGGAATTTCCAGCGCGTAGTCGCTGACGGTTTTCGTTGAAGCAGTCGTCATGGCGGGTTCTCCTGAATCCGAGGGAAATGCGTCTCACTGCCACTATCGGCCTGGAAAACCGGTTTGGCAGTGACTTTTGTCAATGATTTCGGCGGGGGAATTCTGGAAAGTGGAAGCGGATTTGAAACGGCTGCCGCAAACCGGCCACGAATGGCCAGGGCGCCCGTCATTTTTCCCGACTTTTTTCAGGAGCGTGTATGAAACAGATTGACGAAGCGAAATTACAGAGCGACCTCGGATACCGGTTCGCCTACGTGACGGAATTCATCGGCCTGAACGAGAAAGACATTCAGGTCATTCACGGCGCGGCGGAAGTGATCGGGCCGCTCGTTCCCGGCATGGTGGATGCCGTCTATGACAAGCTGCATACCTATAGTTCCACCTGGCGGTTCTTCGTACCCCGGCAGGCGGGGTATGAGGGCGAGATTCCGGCGACAGCGGAAGAACTCACGCCCGACCATCCGCAGATTGCATTCCGGAAACAGCACCTGCGCCGCTATCTCGAACGGCTGGTGACCGCGCCCTACGACGACAAGATGGTTGCCTATCTCGACCGGGTCGGCCAGATTCACACGGCGAGCGTCGGAAATCCCCAGATCGACATCCCGCTCGTCGAGATGAACGCCCTGATGGGATTCGTCGCCGACGCGATCAACGCCACCATCATCGGCCTCGACATTCCCACCGAAGCGAAATTCGACGCGATCCGGGCGTTCAACAAGCTGCTCTGGGTGCAGAATGACCTGATTGCCCGGCACTACGCCAGGTAGTCGGTTCCAGTGACGACAGCCCACAGCAGCCCGACCGTGAGGGAGGGCTGTCCTTGCCGATAACCATTCTGAAAGGACAGCCCTCCCTCACGGTCGGGCTACTGTTTCGAGGGGTTCCCATGTCCGAATCGCGTCAGGTCACTGTATTTCTCCTTTTTGAAGACAAACTGACCCATCACGCGGCGGTTTTTTCCGACGGGAATCCGTGGGTCGCGGTCGGGCAGACCTCCGAATGCGAAATTCAGGTCGCGGAATCCGACTTTCCCCAGCTCGGATTCCAGATCAACTGGCCCGCGGACCGGGAGCCGACGCTCTACGTCCATCCGGCGCGGGTTCTGGCGCACGGGCAGGTGCTGGAAGCG
>JAAFHI010000785.1 GCA_013298335.1 Actinomycetota bacterium | reverse complement strand
CACTTGATGCGACCGAGCGCCCGCGTGATCTTGCGGGTCACGAACGTCTCGCCCCGGCGGGGCGACTCGTGATTGAAGAGGATGCCGTTGCAGGCGAACATGCCGTAGGACTCGCGGTAATTCACCGTGTACCAGTGAGCGGCGACCTTCGCCACGGCGTAGGGACTGCGGGGATGAAAGGGCGTCGCCTCGCTCTGGGGCGGTTTGGCCGCACCGAACATTTCCGAGGAACCGGCCTGATAGAACCGGACGTTCTTCCCCGAATGGTCCATGTAGTCACGGATGGATTCGAGCAGCCGCAGCGCCCCGGTCCCGACTACGTCGCCCGTGTATTCCGCCTGTTCGAAGGAGACCTTGACGTGCGACTGGGCGGCCAGATTGTAGACCTCGTCCGGCTGCACCTTTTCGAGAATCCGGCGGAGGCTGGAACCGTCGGCGAGGTCGCCGTAGTGCATCGTCAACCCCTTGTTCGGGGAATGTGGGTCGGCATAGAGATGGTTGACACGAGCGGTGTTGAAGGTACTGGCACGACGGACGATGCCGTTGACGCGGTAGCCCTTGCTCAAAAGAAACTCGGTCAGATACGAGCCGTCCTGACCCGTAACGCCGGTAACGAGGGCGATCTTGGACATGGAAATTCCTCTGGGACTGCTGAACAAAAAATATGAAGGCCGAAGAACGGACAAGCCGGCGTTTATACGCTACGCGACGCGCGCCTTGTCAAGCGTTTGTTTCATCGAAACCCGTTTGTTACTCTACTTTTCCACAATTCACAAAGGATATTCCAAACGATGAAAGCCCTTGCCCGTTTCATTTCACTCTCGACGCTCTGTGCGTTGTTTCTGGCCGGCGGCTGGTCGTATCACCGGGTTTCCGCCCGAAGCGAGTCCACCGTTGCCAAATCTCCCGTCACGTCGCTTACCGGACCGTCGTCTCCCCTGATCCGGGAGGAACGAACCATGGGGTCACTCCCGCAATCCGGCCCCGGAAAACCGAACCTCAACGCGCTCGTCCGAACCTATTCCAGCCTTCAGATCGACACCGCCCGGATCGCCGCGCAGGCCCGCAAATCCGGCCAACTGTCACTCGTCATTGCCAACCGCCCAATGGAGTTGAACCTTCAACTTCACGATCTGCGAGCCCCGAACTACATCGCCGAGGAAATTCAGGCCGACGGCACGCGACGCCGGTTGACCTCCGCCCCCGTGCGAACCTGGCGCGGCACGGTCAGCGGAATGCCGGGCGCGGAAGCCCGATTCACAATGGACGAATCCACCCTGGAAGGGATCATCTTCGACGACTCCGACTGGTACATCGTCGAACCCCTCAGCCGGTATGACGAAGCGGCCACGCCGAACGATTTCGTGACCTATCGCCGTTCCGACCTGATTGAACAGTCGTTCGGGACCTGCGGCACGACCCTCGCGCAGGACATCCAGCACCAGGCGGCGCATTTCCTCGAAGGCGCCAAAAAGCCCGACCCGACGCCGCAGCCCCAGATTCAATGGCGGATCGAACTCGCGACCGACGCCGACAGCGATTATGTCGCCGCTCTCGGCAACTCAACCCAGGCAAACAATGAAATAACGACCATTGTGAATGCGTTGGACGGGATTTATCAGCAGCAGCTTCTGTTGAGTTTCACGATCGTCCGGCAGGTCACCCGGACATCGCCCGGTCCCTACACGTCGAGCGATGCGTCAACCCTTCTCAGCGCGCTTCAAACGGAGTGGAATACAAATTTCACGTCCCAGAATCGCGATCTGGTCCATTTGTGGACCGGCAAGGACATCACGGCCCCCGCACCGGCCGGCAACGGGATCATCGGACTGGCCTACACGGGCGTGACATGCCGTGTTCCGAACTTCAGTTATGGATTGTCGGAGCGTTTTATCCCGACCCCGCAGAAATTCGGGCTCACCGCCCACGAAATCGGTCACAACTTCGGCGCGCAGCACCCGGATCAGTTGACGCCTCCGATTACGGCCTGCGCAGGGACGATCATGAACAGCGTCATTACCGCGGGGCAGACCTTCTGCAATTTCTCGAAGGGTGAAGTCTCGGGGTATCTGGCCATCCCCGCCAACTCGGCCTGCCTCACCCAGGTCCAGAACACCTGTACGTTTTCGGCATCGCCCGTTACCCAGCCATTTCCCGTCGCGGGCGGGAACGGTTCGGCGACCATCACCACGGTCACCGGGTGCAACTGGGCGGCCTTCTCGCAGGTTTCCTGGATTACGGTCAACACGCCGACCGGACAGACCAGCGGCGGCGGGTCAGTCACCTTCTCAGTGGCCTCAAACGACGGCGGTTTTGCGCGAACCGGCACGGTGGTTGCCGCCGGACAGGTCATCACCATCAATCAGGCCGGAACGCTCACCTGTCCAGGCACCCAACTGAGTTTCAAGCAGATCCTGCAAGGCACGCTCGCCACTACCGACTGTCCCGAATCACGGACGACCCAGGCCCAGTGCGGCGCAGGCACGCGGGTCTTCGACCACTACCAGTTCAGCGGCGTCGCCGGACAACAGATTTCCATCACTCTCAACGCCATCAATCCGAGCGTCCTCGACACCTATCTGTTCCTCGTGGCCCCGTCCGGCACGGTCGTGACCGAAAACGACGACGTGGCGTCCGGGAATACCGACTCCCGGATTCCGCCCAGCGGATTCATTACCCTCCCCGAAACCGGGACCTATTCGGTTGAAGTCACTTCGTGCAACCCGAATGGCGTCGGTGACTACCGGATTTCAGCGGCCCGGGTGAAAAACGCGAGCACCCCCGGCCAGTACCGCCCGTCGAACGGATTCGTCTACATCC
>JAAFHI010000107.1 GCA_013298335.1 Actinomycetota bacterium | reverse complement strand
GATATTCCGCATGAGAGCAGTTTTCATTTGAATACGACCAATCCGCATTCGCGGTGTGCGGAGAGCGCATTGGGTATAGCCCGTAGCCGGAGCGCTTTGGCGAGGCTACGGGTTTCATATTCGTCGTAAACAATTGAATCCGATTGTTTTCCCACGTCCTCGCCAAAGCGCTCCGGACGTGGGCTAGATTCAATCGGCAACCCCTTCGCCATTTTGGATACTGGGCAACCGGTCACATTGAACTGAAAACTGCTCTAAAAAGACCTCGCCACCCGGTTTCTTTCCCGCAAAAACGCCTCACGGCGGCGCATGAAACGGTTCAAACGGCACATGAACCGTTTCCATCACCTCATGAACCGATTCAAACGCGACTTGAATGTTTTTTTCACGGCATGAATCCGTTCAGACAAGACATGAAACGGTTCAAAAGGGACATGAAGTTTTTTTTCACGACATGAACTCGTTCAGACAAGACATGAAACAGTTCAAACGGGACATGAACCGTTTCCATCACTTCATGAACTGTTTCCAACCGGACATGGACCGGTTCAGGCGAAACATGTGATGGTTCAGGCGCCACATTATCGACTCACATCGGAGTTTTGGGCACTTCTGGATGAAAAGATACAATTCCCGAAAACCATGACGTAGAGTGGTTTCAATGGGGAACATCCGTTCTCCGTTCTTGCCAACTGTTTCCGTTGCGTTTCACATTCGAAAGTCGGGGTCTCGGAATATGAAGAGTTTGCTCCCCCTGTGGGGATTTCTGGGTGCATTTTGCGTTGTGGCGACGATTTTCATTCTGTTGCGGCTGGCCACCCGCCGCGCGAACGCCAGAAAACTGAAGCCGGTCGGCCAGTTCATCGACAGTCTGAGTCATCCCAAGCCGATGCAGCGGATTCGCGCCGCCGAGGCCCTCGGCGACCGGACCGGCGTGGACGCCAAAACCGCCGTCGAGGCCCTGCTCGCCCGGCTCGAAGACCCCGAAGCCGAAGTCCGCGCGGTCATCGTCAGTTCGCTCGGCAAACTTCAGGACACCCGCGCCACCGAACCGCTCCGCCCGCACCTCCAGGACCCCTCGACGGAAGTTCGCGGCATGACCGTCACCGCGCTCGTCGATCTGAAGGATTTCGCCGCCCTCCCCGAAATCACGGTTCTGCTTGACGATGACGACTGGACCATCCGCGCCTGGACGATGGCGGAAATGATCCGGCTCGGGAAGGAATCGGCTCTCGAACAGATTCTGACCGCCCGGGAAAAGGAAATCTGGCGGGCGCACCTGCGGCTGTGCGATTCGGGCGTCCGCGTCGTGGACGAACGCGCCGTTTCCCCGCTGCTGGTCGAAATGCGCAATACCAAGGACGCGGGCATCCGCGTCGAATCCATGCTGACCCTTTCCAGTTTCGGACGGGTCGCCGAGGAAGAAGACCGTACCGTCGAGTGCCTGCTCGCGACCGCCGAAGAGGAAAACCCGGCGCTGCGGTTTCACGCCGTCTGCTGCCTCGGGGAAATCGAACTGACCAGCGCGGAGAATTTCGAATCGGCGAAACGGGGGCTCGAACAGGTTTCCCGCACCGACGAGAACCAACTCATCCGTGCCGCCGCCAAAAACGCCCTGAAATCCTTCACCATCGAACGCGAACGGATCGCGCGTACCAACCAGCGCGGCCTCCCCGCCCCCGACAAATCCGGGCGTTCCCCGGTCCGGGTCGACATGTTGGATTTCAAGACGCTGGCCGATGGATTGAATGATCCGAATTTGAGCTTGCCGTGGCGCTATGCCCACATTCTCGGCTCCATGATGAACCCCAAGGGCGTCGAACCGCTTTCGACGGCGGCCAAAACCGGCAAGGACTGGCGGCTTCGCGCGGCCAGCGTCCGGGCGCTCGGGAAAATCGGCCACGTAGACGCCCGCCCCACCCTCGAACGCATTGCCCACGACGACCCGCACGTCAGCGTCCGGGAAGCCGCCGTCAAGGCGCTCGAACTGGTCAACCAGACCGCCCGAAGCTGAACCGGGTCAGTCGAGTCCGAGGAGCGCGCCAACCGATTCCCGCAGGTGCTCGACCAGTTCCGGGTCCATGAATTTGAATTCATCGGGGATGCCGAGCACCTCGATCCGCTTGCCCGCCACCACGGTCCCGAACTCAGCCAGGATTCGGGACCGGTGTTTTTCTTCCATCACGAAAATGACGTCCGCCCAGCGCAGGTCGCCCTCCGTCACCGGATGGCGCGCATTCGGGCTCGTTCCGGCGGATCTCGCCCGCACTTCGGGGTGGCGACGCCACACATTTTCAGCGGTCGGACTCCGCCACCGGTTCCGACTGCACACGAAAAGGACCTGAATCGGCACTGACTGACCTCCCTTGCCGCGTGAATCTCGACATGGCCGCATCTCTTTGAAAAAACGGTTACTTGACACCCTTCAAGGATGCCCCCTACACTTTTCCGACTACAAGTCGTCACCGCGCCGTTTTCGTCACCTTGAAAGAGGCATTCTCCAGGGCATTCCCCTTTTCCACTTCCATTGGCGGATGCTGAAATTCAAGCCTCCCGCATTGGTCGAGGATTGAATTTTCCCGGACTCCGTCAAAAAATATGCCCGACACGCCCCGCATCCTCATTGCAACCGATGACCCGCTCCTGAGCGACACCATCGCGACGTTGCTGACGAGCACCGGGTTCGAAACGAGCCTCGCTCCGAACGGGGAAACCGCGCTCACGACGATTCATCAGGCAACGGGTGAAGACCTTTTCGATGCCCTCATCATCGACATCTCCCTGACGAAGTGCGACAGCCTCGAACTCACCAAGCGGCTCCGCGGCAAGCCCGAAACCCGCCACCTTCCGATTCTGATCCTCAGCCCGCACACGACGCGCGACGATGACGTACCGTCGGCGCTGCACGCCGGAGCCGACGACATTCTCGCGATTCCCTTCCGCCATCAGGAACTGACCCTGAAACTCCACCGGATGCTCGAACGCCAGCGGTGGTCGGTCGAACGCCAGCGGATGCTGAGCAACCTGCTGCGGGTCGCCGACGGTATCGAAAACGTCCTCCACCCGACGGGCGAACAGCCCATGCCGGACCTGACCGCCAACCCGAAGGAAGAAAAACCGGTTCCGCCGACCGAAGAGGAAGACCAGACCAAGTGGAAGGAAGTCGAGGAAGCCCTCGGGCAGGCGATCGATTCCCTTCAGCGGTCCGCCAATTCCGAGGAATCGGTCATCCTGCGGCGCGCCCTGACCCAGTTGTCGTCGGCGCTCAACCGGGCGAGCCGCTATTCGAAAATCCGGTCGCAGGCCAAAACGCTTCAGGACACCAACGAAAAACTTCGGGAACTCGACCGGCTCCGGTCCGAATTCACCAACGCCATCGTCCACGACATCCGCTCGCCCCTTGGGACGGTCATTTCGACCCTCGACCTGATTGAAGTCGAACTGAACTCCCGCAAGCCGAACGTTTCCGAAATCAAGGATATGTCGGCGGGCGCGCGCGGCATTTCCCAGAAGCTCATCGGTCTGGTCACGGAACTGCTCGATTTTTCGAAACTCGAATCCGGGAAGATGGAGCTGAAAATCGGCGAAGTCATCATTCCCGAAATCATCGAGCGGGTCGGCGAGGATTTCGAAATCATGGCCCGCAAAAAAGCGATTTCCCTGAGCTACGGCTGCGACGAAAATCTGCCGACGATCCTCGCCGATTCCGGGAAGTTGCAGCGCGCATTGTCGAATCTGCTGTCGAACGCCATCAAGTTCACGGGCCAGGGCGGCCAGATCTGGCTCGAAGCCCGCAGCGCCGAGGGAACGCAGGTTGACGCGGGCATTCCCTACGTCATGTTCAGCGTGGTCGATTCCGGCGAAGGCATTCCGGCACCCGACCTGCCCTACGTGTTCGATCCCTACTATCAGGCCAGCACCCGCAACGGCCATCTCGGGACCGGCCTCGGCCTCGCCATCGTCAAACGCATCGCGGCGGCCCATGGCGGCAATGTCTCCGTCCGGAGTCAGGTCGGCGTCGGGAGCGCCTTTTCGATTGTGCTTCCGCTTTCCCCATCCCAGGATTCCATGAGCGTCCCGCCGATTCTGACGCTGACCTCCGCTCCAGCCAATGGGACCGATATTTCCGACGCCTTTTCCGACCCGAAATCCTGAACGCCCAATCACCTCCCTCAGTCATCACATGGAAGGACGCGCGTGAATCACATTCCTCCTTCAATCGGGAAAAATCCGCCCGAAACCATCGGGCTGGTGGTCAAACCGTCCCTGCAAGGGGTAACCG
This sequence comes from Actinomycetota bacterium, assembly GCA_013298335.1. Lineage (GTDB taxonomy): Bacteria > Acidobacteriota > Blastocatellia > Chloracidobacteriales > Chloracidobacteriaceae > JAAFHI01. The sequence goes on along the minus strand of JAAFHI010000107.1, from coordinate 3,828 downwards.
ACCTGCTGACCGAGCTTTCCGACTGGCTGCGCGCCCGCGGGTGCCGCGTCGTGGGCGAGGAAGCCGCCCGCCACCTGCTCCCGGACTCCATCGAGGTTTCCACCAAGGAGGGCCTCGCCGCCGTGGCCGACCTCGTGATTGTCGTCGGCGGCGACGGCACGATGATTCTGGCGGCGAGAATCATCGGAAAACGCCCGATTCCGGTCGTCGGCATCAATTTCGGCTACCTCGGATACCTGACCGAGTTCACCCCGGAAACCATCTATCCCGTTCTGGAAAATGTACTTACGGGCCGCTACACCACCGACGTCCGGATGAAGCTCGAAACCATCGTCGTCCGCGACGGCGAGGAAGTCCTGCGGGCGGAAGTCATCAACGACTGCGTGCTGACCAAAAGCATGCTCGCCCGGCTGGTGCCGGTTCAGTGCCATATCGACGGAAAATTCGTGTCGGTCTTTCACGCCGACGGACTGATTATCTCGACGCCGACCGGCTCGACCGCCTATTCGCTTTCCGCCGGCGGGCCGATCATCCATCCGGGGATGGGCGCGGTCGTCATCACGCCGATCTGCCCACACACCCTGACCAACCGTCCCCTCGTGGTCGCCGATACCAGCCAGATCGAACTCCACCTTACCGGCGCGCGCGGGACCGTCAACGTCGAGGACGTGTTTCTGACCCTCGACGGACAGACCGGCTGCCCGCTGACGCCCGAGGACCGGATCATCATCCGCAAAAGCGAGTCGGTGCTGACGCTCGTCGAGCCCGAAAACCGGAATTATTTCAAGGTTTTACGCGACAAACTGAAATGGGGCAGCGAATAGTCGCGGGACGCGGAAAACCGTCGGCTTCATCAAAAAAAGATGAAAAGTGGCAAATCATTGATATGAAAAGGGATTGCCTTCCCGTCTCCGGCCCCGGTTTTCCGGGTAGTGAAAAACACCACCGGTCAGACCAGGGAATCCCAACACAAACCGAAGGCAAAAAATCGTTTTCACCGGGTAAAACATTGACTCCGAAGGAATTGTGATTCCTTACCCAAATCCGGTGTTCCACGTTTGCCGTTCGGCGTTTCCGTCGGCTCCCGGCTTGATTTTCGGAGTCCGCTCCGTATACTTCCCGACGCTCTCCGCAATACCCAGGGAAACCAGAATACGCCGCGCGGCATCGCCGCGAACGGTCACAAGAACGACTCACCCCGTACCATGCCCCTTCCGAACCCGGCACAACTGCGACCGATATCGCCCGAAGACGCGGCGATCTGTTCCGCGTGCAACGGAACGGGGATCGAGTACGATTCGCAGACGCGCAGTTCCCGGAAATGCGTCAGTTGCCGGAAGGTGAGTTCGAGTGAATCCCTGAGCGACCGGTCAAACGTACCGATTCGCTACCGGCACTGCTCCTTCGAGAACTACCACATCGACCCGAACGACAAGCGGCAGGCGGCGCTGGTCAACGCGGTGCTCAGTTGCAAGCGGTTCGTTCGCGAATTTCCCCTCGAACGCGGTCTGGGCCTGCTGATGCTCGGTCCCTGCGGCGTCGGGAAGACGCACCTCGCCTCGGCGGTCCTCAACAACCTGATGCTCGTCAAGAAAGTTCCCTGTCTTTTCTACGACTTCCGGGATCTGCTGAAGGCGGTGCAGGAAACCTACAACCCGAACACCCAGACCTCGGAACACAAGGTTCTGAAACCGGTGTATGAAGCGGAAGTGTTGGTGCTGGACGAACTTGGGGCCGGCAAGCCGACCGAATGGGTCAAGGACACCATCACGCACATCCTCAACACCCGCTACAACGAGCAGAAAACGACGATCATCACGTCCAACTATCTGGACAAGGCGCAGGAAGCCTACGACGAGACCCTTGAGGAACGCATCGGGGTTCGGCTTCGGTCGCGGTTGTACGAAATGTGCAAAACCATCGTCATGGAAGGCGAAGACTACCGCCAGAAACACTTCGGCACGCCGACCCTGTTCCGGCGCTGACCGCCCGGAACGCCCGCCACTCTTCAACTTAAAAGAAAAATCCCGCTTATTGGGATTCCGCGGTTCGGATAGGCTCCACCGCCTCGAAGTCGGGTACCCAGTCGCCGAAGGCGTCGGGAAAGCGCGCCCACGCGGCCACTCCAAGGGCGGTTTCGCTTTCGGTCAAAAGGCAGGCGTCGAGCGAGCGGATGATTTTTTCGCGGTCCATGCCCGCGCCGATAAACACGATTTCCTGACGGCGGTCGCCGAAGACGCCGTCAAACATTTGACGGATTTCGGTCCGCGCGGCCTCGTCAACGCCCCATTCGTCCTCGGGAAACGCCGCCCACCACGTTCCGGCGGGTTCAATCCGGCAGGAACCGCCCGCCTGACTCCACGAACCGACCATTGCCATCCGGGAGGCGAGCCAGAAAAAGCCTTTCGAGCGCAGCACGCCGCGCCATTCATTTCCCTCGCCCTCGCCGTTGAAAAAGGCCCATAACCGTTCCGGGTGGAACGGATGGCGCTGCCGATAGACGAAACTCGAAATCCCGTATTCCTCGGTTTCCGGCAGGTGTTCCCCGCGCAGTTCCTTGAGCCATCCGGCGGCCTGACTTGCCCGCTCGAAGTTGAACCGTTTCGTGTCGAGGATGTGCTTGAGCGGCAGTCTGCCGTTTTCCGCCCGGACCACCTTCGCCCCCGGGTTGAGCGTCTTGAGAATCGCTTTGAGCTTGTCGAAATCCCCTTTTGAAACGAGGTCCGACTTGCTGATGACGATGACATCCGCGAATTCCACCTGATCAATGAGCAAATCCACGATGGAGCGGTCGTCCTCGGCGTTGAGTTCGAGGTTGCGTTCCTTCAAAAGCCGGGCTTCGTGGTAGTCGCGCAGGAAGTTGAAGGCGTCCACCACCGTCACCATCGTGTCGAGCCGGGCCACGTCGGAGAGGCTTTGGCCGCTTTCGTCAGCGAAGGTGAAGGTCTCGGCGACCGGCAGCGGCTCGGAAATGCCCGTGGATTCGACCAGCAGGTAGTCGAATTTGCCCTCATCGGCCAGTGTCCGGATTTCGACCAGTAGATCCTCGCGCAACGTGCAGCAGATGCAGCCGTTCGACATCTCGACGAGCTTTTCCTCCACCCGGTTGAGCGCCGCGCCGCCCTGCCGGACGAGCTGCGCGTCGATGTTGACCTCGCTCATGTCGTTGACGATGACGGCCACGCGCCGTCCTTCGCGGTTGTTGAGCACATGATTGAGAAGGGTGGTTTTCCCGGCCCCGAGGAAGCCGGACAGAACGGTGACGGGGAGTTTCTTGCGACTCATTGATTTCAAATGACCTTGAGGAGTTTTTCGGCGGCGCGGCGCGCGCCCGCGATGTTGCGGGCCGGGGGGCCGAGTTCCAGTTCGCCGAGCGGACCGGTAACGAAAATGCGGGGATGCCAGCGCAGCGCGGCATCGGGAATCGGGAATCCGCAGGGGGCGGTCGGGAGGCCGAGGTCCTCAATGAGGGTGTCGATCAGGGCGCCGCCGGGCCGTTTCTGTTCAAACCCGGTACAAAGAATGACGCGGTCGGTCCGCAGGGTGGTCCCGTCGTCGAGTTTGAGGAGCAGGGCACCGCTTTTTTCGGTTTTCGCGGTCGCCACCCGCGCAATCCGGCGGGACAGTTCTCCCGTCTCGATTCCCCGGTTGAGTTCCTTTTGTACGTCCGTCGGCATCGAGCCCCGATGGCGCGCGCCGCGAATCATTTTCCGTCGATTGACGTGGGCCTTTTCAGCCAGAAAACCGCGCATGTTTTTCGGCCCGAGCCAGCCGGGATCGCTGTCGAACTGATGGATTTTTTCCTCATACGGCTGAAGAAGCGTCACC
>JAAFHI010000240.1 GCA_013298335.1 Actinomycetota bacterium | reverse complement strand
GACCGGCACGCGCTGGACGACCTTGGTGAAGTTGCCGGTCGCGTTGTCGGGCGGCAGAAGCGCAAATTTCGCGCCGGTTCCGGCCTGAATGCTTTCGACCTTGCCGCGGAGCGCCGTGCCGAGCGAATCCACTTCAACTTCGACGTCCTGTCCGGCCCGCATGCTTTTGAGTTGCGTTTCCTTGAAATTGGCGACCACCCAGACATCGTCGGGGACGACCGACAGAAGGGACTGACCGACCGAGACGAAGGCCCCTTCCTCGACCGTCCGTTTGGAAACCCGTCCGGCCTCGACGGCATAGATTCTGGTGTAGGACAGGTTCAGTTTCGCCTGTTCGAGCGCGGCCTGGGCCTGCGTAATTTCCGCGTTGGCCGATTCGGCCTGCGCCCGCGAGACGGCGACCTGCTGCGGCGCGGTGTTGGCCTGATCGAGTCGTCCGCCGGCTTCTCCGACCAGCGATCTGGTCTGGTTCAGGACGGCTGCTGCCGCCGCCTGTTCCTCGCGGGACTGGGCAACCGTCGCCTCGGCGGCCACCACCCGTTTCTTCGCCACCTCAAGGTTTGCGGTGGCCGTGCGATGGGCCGCCGTCGCCTGTTCAAGCCGCTGGCTCGACACGTCGCCCTTCTCGAAGAGTTCCTGATAACGCCTGACGTCGGGCGAGGTGCGGGCGACTTCGGCCTCGGCGGCCACGACCTGCGCGCGGGTCTGTTCGAGATTGGCTTCGGCGTTGGCGATCTGTGCCCGGACCTGACCGAGCCGGACCCGCGAGGCATCCGCTTGCGCCCGCGAGGCGTCGAGGCCGGAACTGGCCTGCCGGATGGCGGCCTTTCCGGTCGCGCCGGTGAGTTGAACCGACTGTTCGGCGGTTTTATGGCGGGCAATCGCCGCGTCGAGCGCGGCCTGTGCCTGTTTGACCTGCTGTTCATAGTCGCGCGGGTCGATCTCAAGTAAAAGCTCTCCCTTTTTGACCACCTGATTGTCGGTCACGAGGAGTTTGACGACGTGTCCGGAAACCCTTGGACTCACCGCGACGACGTGCCCCTCGACAAAGGCGTCGTCGGTGGATTCATGCGAAAGGGCATGGACCAGCGTCATTCCACCCCAGATGATGGCGACGAGGCCGAGTATCCCGCCCAACCCGAAGCCAAGCAGGCGTTTCCCTGAGCGAGTGCCCGTGGGTTCGGGTTGGTGGGAAGCCGTTTCGGGAAGCGGGCCCTTCCCGTTTTCAGGGACGGTTTCAGTCGTCGCGTCGCTGACCTGCGCCTTCGTGTCACTCATGGCTTTTGACCTGTGGGGGAAACTGCGCTCAACGCCAGAGCTTCGGCGTCGGCAGGTGATGGTTTTCGAAAAGATCACGGAGCGGTTGAAAGGGGACCAGTTCGGTTACCTGATAGTTGTACAGTCGGCTTTTGGCCGTTGGGAGCGTCAGGATCCACTGCCGGGCTTCATCCAGGTCCTCGCAGTTCAGGATGAGGACCACCGAGTGCCAGTCCCTGAAGTAAAAGACCTCGCGCAGAATCCCGGCGGCCCTGAGTTCCCAGAGAATCTTTGCTTCCGCTTCGACAAAGGGGTTGGCCTCCTGTATCGGGTCGCTCCGCAACGAATGTCCCAGCGCCAAAATAATCATGGGTGGAGACCTTGACGGACATTGGGCGAAGCCCGGCGAGCCGAAGGAAGCCCCCGCGGCGCGTGATTCGAATGTGGTTCGCAAAGGAAATATAAAGACGATGGGGATGGCGCGCCTGACTCGAAAGGGTCAATTTTTCATGGCCCTTTCGTACTCCCCAAGGGTTTGACGGATTCAGTCGGGTCTGACCAGACCGCGCTGAAAGGCCAGATTGGCGGCGGAAACCCGGTCGTTGACGCCGAGCTTTCCGAAGATGTTTTTCAAATGGTTCTTGACGGTTTGTTCGGCGATGAACAGGGCATTCGCGGTTTCGCGGTTGGAATGTCCCCTGGCGATGTGTGAAAGGATTTCGAGTTCGCGGTCGGTCAGGGCCTCCGCCGACTGGAACTCCAGCAGGCGCGCCGCCACTTCGCCCGAGAAATACTTTTTCCCCTGATGGACCTGGCGGATGGCTTTGAGGATTTCGTCGATGTAGGCGTCCTTGAGGAGGTATCCGGCGGCCCCCATCCGCATGGCACGGGCGATGTCGCCGTCGCCGTCGTAGGTGGTGAGAATGACGACTCTGGCCTGTGGCGAATGTTCAAGAATTTTGGCCAGCGCCTCCAGTCCTCCGATTTCCGGAAGTCGCAAGTCCATGAGCGTGACGTCAGGTTGATGGAGACGATGGAACTCGACGGCCTGAGCGCCGTTCGCGGCCTCGCCGACCACTACCATGTCCTCGACGGTGCTGAACACCGAGATCAGGCCGATGCGGGTAATCAGGTGATCCTCGACCACCATGATGCGAATCGGCCCGCTGTTGTGTGATCCGTCAAAATTCGCCATCGGATGTCTCCTTTTTCAAACCGGAACGACGACTTCGACGAGCGTCCCCTCGCCGGGGGCGCTTTCGACCTTCAGCGTTCCATTGATCTGACCCGCGCGTTCACGCATGCCGAGCAGTCCGAAATGCCCGTCAATGGCCGAGAATCCGCGTTCGACTTCAAATCCGGTCCCGTCATCGATCACCCGCAGCACGACTTTGCCCGGCTCGAACTGAAGGTTCAGCCGTACTTGATTCGGGGAGGCATGCCGGATGGCGTTCGAAACCGCCTCCTGTCCGATCCGGAGCATCTGCTGGGCGGCTTCGGGTTCCAGGGGCCGTTCGTCACCGACGACCCGCACTGGAATGTCGGTCTGAAACCGCTCCGAAAACCGGTGCGCCACGTCCTTCAGGGCCGTGACGAGATCGCCCTTTTCCAGCGAGGGAGACCGCAGGTCACGGACCGAATCGCGGGCTTCGACAATGCTGTGGCGGGCCATGCGCTGGGCCAGCTTCAACTGTTTTTCGGCCACTTTCGGGGAACGGTCGAGGATGGCGAGGCTGGAATCCACCAATGAGCCGATGGCGACGTACCCTTGAACCAGCGTGTCGTGCAGTTCCCGGGCCATGCGGTTCCGTTCGTTGAGAACGGCGACATGACGACTTTCAATCTGGCGGATTCGGGACCGATACCCGATCCAGCCAATCCCGGAGACACCTCCGAAAAGGAGCAGCAGGAATGACCAGGTCTGGTGAAACCGCGGTGCCTTGACGAAATCGAAGGAATCCCCGACCTGGTTCCAGATGCCGTCCCCGTTGGTCGCGATGACCCGAAACCGGTACTTCGCGGGTGGAAGATTGGTATAGATGGCGAACTTCTGGTTGGCTCCGTCAATCCAGTCGGGGTCGAACCCTTCCAGTTTGTAGCGATATCTCACCTTTTCGGGCATCCGCAGGTCGAGGCCGACGAAATGGAAGATGAGCCGGTTCACGCCCGCCTCGATGACCATCCCGTTCTTCGGCTTTTCAAGCCGGTCGTTGATGACGACGCCTTCCAGATGGACGGGCGGCGGAGATGAACCGACTTCAAGGCGTTTGGGATCGGCCACCACCGCTCCCTTGGTTGTGGCAAACCAGAGGCGACCGTCCTTGGTCCGGATTGCGGTGGATTGCGATCCACCGACGCAGTATTCGCTTTCCATGCCTTCGGCGAGACCATAGGCAGTGGACGTAACCAGGGTGTTTCTTCCGGCAATTCGCTCATCGAGTTGGGCGAGGTCGGTCCTGAAAATTCCCCGGCTCCCGCTGCACCAGAGGTATCCGCGTTCATCCGGAACAAGGTTGAAGATGGCGTCGCTGTCCAGCCCGTCCGCGGAGGTCAGCGTATTGAAGCGGCCATCCTTGTAGCGACACAGGCCGCCGCCATCCGACCCGAGCCAGACCTCGCCGGTCGGCAGCGGGAGGACCGCGTAGATTTCGGATTCGGGCAATCCCTGCGCTGTTCCGAAGTGGGTGAACGTCCCGTTCGAATACCGGGAGACGCCTTCCTTCGTCACCACCCAGAGCGCCCCCTCTCGGTCCTCCGCGAGCGAGGCCACGAAATCGCTTTTGAGGCCCTGGGCATGGGTGATTCGTTCAGGCCGACCGCTGACGAAATGGATCAGTCCGCCGCCCCAGGTCCCGACCCACAGGGTCTGGTCATGTGCCTTGAAGATGGAAAAAACGATGTCACTGCCGAGGTCGTCCTTCGAATACCGGGTTGTGGTCGTGCCTTGAAACCGGAAAAGCCCGGCCCCCTTGGTGGCGACCCACAATGTGCCGTCTTCTTCTTCCAGCAAGCCGTAGACCGGGTGTTTCCCGACAATGGCTGCAAACGGAGATGTCTCGAATGCGTCGTGATGAAACAGGTTGAGGCCGGTATCCGTTCCGATCCAGACCCGTCCGTCGGCCCCTTCGGCAAGCGACTGGGTGATGCCCCCGCCGAGTCCCTGTCTGGCCCCCAGGGAAAGAACTTTTGGGCGAAACAGCCGGACCAATCCGTTCAATCCGCCGGCCCAGATATTTCCGTCGCGGTCTTCCTCCACGCAGTGAATGTAGTTTCCGGGCAGGCCGTCCGTTTCGGTCGATTGCGTGAACGACTGCCCGTCGAATCGAAAGACGCCGCCGGTATCGGTCGAGGCATAGAGGGTGCCGTCGCGGGTTTGCGTGATTGCGAATACCGTCAGCCCGCGCAGAGTGCCGGGTAACGATCGGGGAGCGCCGTCCTTGAAGCATTCGATGCCGTCGCGTGTCCCGATCCACAGGCATCCGTCCCGATCTTCATGCAGGGACCAGACGAACGGATTCGATCCGCCTTCCGTCCGGATGAACTTTCCGCCGCCGTCAAACCGGTACAGCCCGTTCCCGTAGGTTCCGATGAGAATGCGCCCGCTTCCGTCTTCGATGATGGCCTGGACCGGCTTGTCCGGAACACCCGCCGAGGTACTGAAGCCGGTTGCCTTCCCATTCCGGAAACAGGTGACGCCACTCGATGTACCAGCCCAGATGGCGCCGTCGCGGCTCTCGCACAACGACCAGACCCGGTTGTTGGTCAATCCGTTTTCCGTGGAAAAACACTCAAACTCGCCGTTTCGATAGCGGTACAGGCCACCGCCCTCGGTCCCGATCCAGAGATTCCGGCCGCGGTCTTCCAGCAGGGTCTGGATGACATTGTTTCTGAGGACCGGCGTGTTCTTTTTGTTGAAAGTGGTTTGCGCAAGGCCGTCCCAGCGGACGAGTCCGTCCTGCGTACCCAGCCAGAGGTATCCATCGCGCGCATGAACGATGGCGATGACCGCACTCTGCGGCCAGTCGTCCTTGCGTGACCAGGTCAACGGCGCTCCGGTCGGGGTGGCGGTCGAGCCAGCGGCCCAAACGGAAAGATTGCCCACCAGAAGGAAGGCAATGGCCAGACGGAGCCAAAGGGAGTTCCACTCCCGGATCGAGTTTGGGAGCACGGAGTGAGACAGTTTCCGGGCAGTCAGACGCGGAAGCATGTGAATGCCTGAGTTCAGGGGCTTTTCCGTTGGGGGCGGAAACGAAACCGATTGTGTCGGAAATCCGGCCTAACTTGAAAGTCTTTTTCAGAGCAGGATTCTTTTTGGGCTGGATGAACCGCGTGAAGAGGCGGGTATTTCCTGAGCGATGCCATCCGGCTCCCGGCTTTACAGGCGTCCGAGGGCGTGGGCGAGGCGCAGGATGGCGATGAGCGTGTGCGCGTCGTGGATGGCATCGAGGTCGGAGAGCAGTTCATCGAGCGGCGCGAAGATGAGGCTCCGCGGCCCGGAAGCGTGGGTGACGGTGAGTTCGGCAATAAACGGATAGACGATTTCGGGCGTCACGCCGGGCGTTGGAAAGTATGCGCCGCCGAGTTCCCACCACTTGCGGATCGGCAGTCCGAAGAGGGCTTCCAGGTCATTGTTCAACTGGGCCGGGATGTCGTTGCGGCTGGTGACGTCACGCGGCAGGCGGACCGCCGGACAGACCGCAATGCGCGACGAGCCGGTGAATTGCTGAACCGCCGGCAGGTCGCGTTCCTCAAGGCCGACGGA
>JAAFHI010000838.1 GCA_013298335.1 Actinomycetota bacterium | reverse complement strand
CGCAACTGACCCAGACGGAACCGCCCGCGTGGGTTTCGGATTGGCTGGCCTCGCGCGGCGAGAAGGCCGAGGCGAAAGCCAAAAAGGTCGAAGCCAAAGTCGAAGCCGAAAAGAACATCGATCCGGCGGCGCAGGCCAAACGCATCGCCCAGCGGGAAAACAAGATCGCGACCGGGCTGGATGAACTCGACCGCTGGCTGCGCGATACCGTCCGGCAGGGACTCGACGCTGCCCAGCAGCGCGGATTCGGCCATTTCGACGCCATCGCCGCGCGCATGGTGGACGCCCAGGCCCCCGGCCTCGCCCGCATGCTGCGCGACATTTCAACTTCCACGAGCGCGCCCGACTGGCCGCACCGGATGCTCGCGCAACTGGCGAACGTCCATCTGCTGGCGCGGGGATACGCCAACCAGGAACGTCTTTCCGAGGAATTGCGTCAGGACGTCCGCGCGCTCGTCGGCTGGACGGTCAATCAGGATGTACTGCTCGCCGGTGACGGCCTTCGCGACGAATGGTCGGTGCTCGGCCAGATCGTCGTCGAAGAAGACCGCCTGCGCGTCCAGCGGACGTGGCTGCGCGGAAACAATTCAAACAGAAATGCGCTGATCCTTTCCTTTTCGCCGAATGCCAACGTCCCGCTCGATAAAAGTCTGATGCCCGACACGCGGTTCGATGGGGAACTGGTTTTCTATCCCGGCGCGCTGCCCTTGCGGGCGGCGGTGAAGAACAAAACCGGCGACGTGATTGCGCGGGCTGCCGGATCGGCCTTCGCGAACTTCGCCGCCGGGCAACAGGCATTTGCCGAGGCGCTCGCCCGGCATCCGTGGCTCGAACGGTTTCCACTGGCGGTTGAAAACGTCCGCGTCGTACAGGCAGGCGAAGGCGGCTGGGGATTGACCGATGCGGGGGGAATGTTTCTGCCGCTCGCCGATACGTTCGATCGCGGCTGGGAACTGACGGCAGTTAGCGCCGGTCTTCCCGCCACCGTCTTCGGCGAATGGGACGGCGAAAGCCTGACGCCGCTGTCGGCGTGGTGCGGCGATCATTTTGTACGACTGGTTTCGGAGGGTTAGACGAGATGCGGGTGTGGGACGATCTCGCCACGGCGGCGCTCATCGGCACGGAACGGCGGACCCCCGACCTTTCGGCGGCGGGCGCGCTCGGCGAACTGCTCGAAAAAATCGAGACGCCGCAAAACGAACGCGGCCTGCTCGACGCGGCGGCGGCCGTCGCGCCCTTCATCCGGGCCGGAAAGAAACTCAACCGGAACGTCGCGCCGATTCCGAATCCCTGCCCGCCGGAACGGCAGCCGGTCTGCTCGCCGCGCGTCGAAGCCTGCCTCGGGCGCATCCTTGGCGGCGATCAGGGCGAGGTTCTCGATGAATGGCTTGTGCTGGCTTCACGTACAAACGTTCTCGCGCCGCCGCGCCTGCTGCCCGCGCTGCTGTCGGCGGGACGCGCGCGCCGCGACATTCGCCCCGCCCTCGCGCCGGTTCTCGGCGAGCGGGGTTCCTGGCTCGCCCGGCTGAATCCGGCGTGGGGTTTCGCCGTCCAGGTCGAGGAAACCGCCGACGCGGATACACTCTGGAATACCGGCACGAAGGACGAACGCACCGCGCTGGTGAAAAAACTCCGCACGACCGCTCCCGACGCGGCGCGGCAACTGGTGGAAAGTACGTGGAAGCAGGACCCGCCCGAAGAACGCGCGGCCTTTCTCGCGGCCTTTTCAACCGGGCTGACCATCGCCGACGAACCGCTGCTCGAATCCGCGCTCGACGACAAGCGGAAGGAAGTGCGCCGCGCCGCCTCCGACCTGCTGGCGCGCCTGCCCGAATCGCAACTCGTCAAACGCATCCTCGAACGGACCGCGCCGCTGCTGGCGCTCGTTCGCGATGAAGCGAAAAAGAAAAACGTCGTCGAGGTCACGCTGCCGGACCTTCCCGACAAGGCGCTCATCCGCGACGGTATCGAGGAAGTCCGCGAAAAGAATCCGAAAATCGGCGTGAAGGCGGCGACGCTACGGCAGATGCTGGCGGTCGTGCCGCCGGGCTGGTGGGCTTCACAATGGAATCTGACGCCCGAAGAAGTCATCGAAGCCGCCGCCAATCTCGATCACCGCGACGCCGTCATTGACGGATGGTCGGAAGCCGCTGTCCGGCATCACGATCAGGCCTGGTGCGAGGCGCTGTTTGCGCGGCGAGCCGCCAAAGATGACATCCGGGCGGCGCTGTTCAATGAATTGCCGCAACCGGCGCGGGAAAGGTTCGCGGCGGCCATCCTGGCTGACCTGAACGAACTTCAGTCGTATCAGACCGTTGGGTTGCTCAGGTCCTGTACGTTTGCCTGGAATGCCGAACTGTCGAACCTGTTTGTGGAAAGCCTGCGCGCAACGGTCGCGACGCTGCAAACGGGGAATTACTCGAACAACTACTGGTCGTTCTTTCAGGAACTGGAACGGTTCGGAAATCTCGCGCAGCCGACGATTCTGGCCGAGGTTGCCGCCGTCATTGACGCGAACCGCGAAAAGCTGGCGTACTTTTTCAACCACTTCGAACGGCTGGCCGCGCGGCTCGAATTCCGCGCCGAAATGCAAAACGCCTTTCAGGAAATCGAGTCCCGTTCAGAGTCACCCGCTTCAGCGGGG
>JAAFHI010000896.1 GCA_013298335.1 Actinomycetota bacterium | reverse complement strand
CTCCGCGCTGAAGTCGCCGCGTGGGAGGAACAACGCAATCGACGGTCATCGAAAATCGACTGGCGTTTCACGACCGCCGATGCACGGATCAAATTGAAACGACTTTACCCGTCAATACAAAGCTGACGGACTACTAGACTCCAAGACTTTTTCAGAATCGGTTGCCCAAAGGCCACAAAGACTTCTAGACTTGCAAAACTTCGAGTCTTCCGACTCCAAGACTCCATACTCCCAGACTCTCAAGACTTCTTACTATGTCCGGTCACAGTAAATGGCACACCATTAAGCACAAGAAGGGCGCGCTCGATGCCAAGCGCGGCAAGGTCACGACTCGCATCGTCAAGGAAATCACCGTCGCGGCGCGCGGCGGCGGCGATCCGGCGGGCAACGCCCGGTTGCGCAAGGCGATTGCGGACGCCAAGGCGGAAAACATCCCGAACGACACGATTGACCGCGCCATCAAGCGCGGCACCGGCGAACTCGAAGGCGTGCAGTACGAGGAAATCGTCTACGAGGGCTACGGTCCGGCGGGCGTCGCGGTGATGCTCGAAACGGCGACCGACAACCGCAACCGGACGGTCGGCGAACTTCGCCACCTGTTTTCGAAGAACGGCGGAAACCTCGGTGAAAACGGCTGCGTCGGCTGGATGTTCGACCGCAAGGGTGTGATCGTGCTCGACAAGGACGCCAAGACGGAAGAGGAACTCTTCGAACTCGTCGTTGGCGCGGGCGCGGACGACCTCAAGGACAACGGCGACATCTGGGAAATTCTGACCGACCCGGACAGCTTCGACACGGTACTGGAAGCGGTGAAGGCCGCGAAACTGACGCCGACCTCGGCGGAAATCGGGATGGTCCCGAAGAATTTCGTCAAACTCGAAGGCCGCGAGGCCCAGCAGATGCTCAAACTCTACGACGCGCTCGACGACCACGACGACGTACAGAAGGTTTCGTCGAACTTCGAAATGGACGACGAAGAGTACGAAAAGGCCGGCTAACCGCGTTCAGAATCGCGTTCAGAGTCCCCCGCTTGAGCGGGGAAAAGGTTTTCAATGAGGAAACCGGGCCGGGAGGTGACTCCCGGCCCGGTTTTTTTCATGCTCTATCGGTCGGAATGTCTACGCGAACGAATTTTTTCATCGCGCGAGTCGTTTGAACACCTGCGCGAACGAAATTTTCACTGCGCGGCGTTTTTTCTCTACCACTCGACCGGCTGGCCAGAGCGCATCGGGAAATCCGCGCGCGCTACGATGCTTTCTGTTTTAGAAGGGCTTCGATTTTTCGTTCGGCTTCGTCAATGCGGCCCTTGAAGACGACTGTCCCGGTCGGGTCGAGGATGAGGACCGTCGGGTAGGAGTGGACGCCGAAGTCGCGCGCGGCGTTTTCGCTTTTCATCACCGCCACCGGGAAGGTATGGCCCTCTTTGCGAATCACGCGGAAGGCGTCGCCCGGCTTGTCCACGTACAGCGGGTGATTCGCCGCGATGATCGTCACCGATGGATGATTCCGGTATTTCTCGTACACCCGTTGTAGTTTCGGAAATTCACGGAAGCAGACCCCGCACCGGGTGTTCCAGAAATCGAGAACCGTGATTTTTCCGCGCAGGGCGCTTTCCTGAATGATGCTTCCGTTTTCCCCGACGGCTTCGAACGGCGACGCCGGGCGATAGCTGACGTTCGTTGTGTAGCTCCCGAAATTCAGTTTGTGAAACCAGACGTCGATGGCCCAGAAATAGGTCGCGCCGAGCAGCACGACGGCGACGCCCGCGAGCGCGAGTCTTCCACGGCGTTCGGTCAGGAAAATCCCGATGGCCAGCGCGATTCCGAAAACGCGAAGAAAGAAATCGGGAAGCGAAACCGACGCATCGCCGGGCAGCAGCAGGCGGAGCGGAACTTCGAAGGCGAGCGCGCCGAACAGCAGCGCAAAACCGGCGGATATGGCGGGGTGGTCTTTTCTTTGGCTCAGTTTGGCCAGAAAAAAGAGCGTCCCGGCGAAGTACAGCGGGAACCCGGCAAATCCGCTTTGTTTGAGATCGAGGACGGCCCGCAGCGGCGAGGTCACGATGGGGACCAGAAATCCGATGACGAAAATGACGGAGAGGAAACGAAAGTTCCGCATTTGGTGACTCCCTTCCGAATGACAAAAACTTTTGTGATTTGTTGGGCAACGTTGGTTAAAACGCGCTTCGAATCATCGGGTTTCCTTTTTGGGCACTGCCGGAAAAGCGAAGCTGTTCGTTCCACATTCTCACCACTCGAGCGGCTGGCCGTAGCGCATCAGGAAATCCGTGCCGGGGACGATCTGGTTTTTGTTCTTTTCGAGGTTGTAGGGCGTTTTTCCGCCGTCGTCCTGGCGGTCGAAGCCGACGAACCAGAGTTCCGGCGCGCCGTCCACCAGCCGGTAGCCCGGCAGTTTTTGCGTGACCGGGTCGAACTGGGGCGCGACGCCGCATTCTTCAAACGCCGTTTCGA
>JAAFHI010000715.1 GCA_013298335.1 Actinomycetota bacterium | reverse complement strand
GGAGGCGGTGAGCGCGCCCGACGAAACCATGAATTCGAAGGTGTTGCGCGCGTCGAAGGCGGTGAGGGCCTCGGTCAGCCCGCGCGGGGGTACGCTCGCGAGCCTCGCGGCCTCGCGGGCGCGCAGGTAGCGGCGGAAAAGTTCCTCGTGGGCCGTCCCGGTCGCGGTCAGCGTGGCGAGCCGGAGCAGTTCGAGTTCCGACAGCGTTCGGTGCTCCAGTACTTCGCATTCGCCGTCGCCGTTGCGGATGAACGGTACGCTGTTGGCCCGCAACTGGTAATCGGAAATGTTCTTGTCGATGTTGTCGGCGAGTTCCGCGAGCAGGTCTTCGGCGCGCAACTGCTGGCGCGGGTGTTCGACGAACTGGATCGGCTCGTCCAGCCGGATGGTCTGTTCGAGCAGCCGGTTCATTTCGGCGACGAGTTCGTTGGGGCCGATCAGGTGCGGAAACGGGTAGGGCAGTCCGACCGTGACGCCGCCGGTCAGTTCGTGGAGTCGCCGGGCGAGGAGCGCGTGCTGGCCGAGGCCGAAACCGTAGGCTCCGATGAGGATGCCGTCCGCCGGACGGTCAATCGGCGCGGCGGCGCATTCCCCGAAGGCGGCCAGAAAATCCGGCGTGATGTCGGCGAGCCGGTCGCGGCGGTCGTCCTCCACCGCGTGCAGCATCAGCCAGTGAAACCCCGGATCGTCGGGGTGCTTCCCGGCGGATGTTTCAAGAAAGGAAAGAATGTGAATCAGCGCTCCGTGCATCGGCTTCCTCGGTTCAGATCGTGACGCGGCGGTCGGTTTCGGCCAGTCGGCGGTCGAGACTCTCCCGAACGACCCGGACGTGCAGGGACGGGCGCTCGACGAGGCGGCCTTCGAATTCGACGAGTTCGTCGGCGTAGTGGTGACCGATTTCCCGTTCGATGCAGGTTCGGTCGAGGTTCATGCAGCGCGGGATGGCCCAGAGCAGTTCCCGGTCGGAGCGGGCGACATCGTCGGGCGTGGCACCGCTTTTGAAAAGGGCCGTCGTCGCCGTGTTGAGATAGACCTCGGCGATGGATTCGTCATAGGCCAGTTCGAAATCGCCGAGATCGGGAAAGGTGACGGCCACGAGCGGACGCCCCGAGGCTTCGAGCGATTCCTGCGTTCCGCACAGACTGGCGAGCGCGGCGAATTTCCGCGAAACCGGCGTGACCGGAAAGGCGTGGGCCGTTTCGGGAAATTGCGGAAGCAGGGGAGAAAGGTCGGTTTCCGACTCGAAGCGGAAGGCTCCGGCCAGCGGTTCCAGCGGGATCATCGGTTCTTCCGGGGGCGGAACGTAGCTGAACGGTTCCGGTCGAACGGGCAGTGACGGGGGCGCCGCCTCGACGATTTCCGCGCGGTGTTTGAGTTCGCGGATGCGTTCGTCGCGTTCGCGGACCTCGCGGGCGAGGGCGATGCGTTCGGTTTTGAGTTCTTCCACGACGGCTTCCACGGCGGCGAGTTCCTCGGCGAGCATTTCGGCGGGCGCGCGGTCGGTCATGGTTGCCCAGGCCGGAATCGCCGCGCTTTGGTGGCGCAGCCGAATCCAGGTTGCCGTCACGGAGGCCGCCGCGAGCGCGGCGGCGGCAATCGCCAGCGCCGCGACCCAGAAATTCGCCAGCCGGCGGCGATCGAAGGCGGCCTGCTGCTCGGCGACGCTGATGCCCGCGAGCATCCGCCGGGTGACTTCGGGCTCGGCGAATCCGGCGGTATCGCGTTTCGAACTGTAGGCGGCGAGGGCTTCCCGCGCTTCACGACTGGCGTCGCTCGCGGGCAGTCGGTCGAGTTCCGCGCGGGTTTCGGCGAGTCGTTCGGCGTAGCCTTCCGCCGGGCCGACGGCGAGCCGGATAGCGGCGTTCTGGGCCGGATTGGCCGGGCCGACGGTGACGGTCGCGAGGGTGGTCCAGGCGGTCGCGACGAACGCGAGCAGGACCGCGCCGAGGGCGAGCGTGAGAAGGCGGCGATCGGTGGCATTCAACATGGCGACCTCAGTGGGCGAGCTTGCCGAAAAGCTGGAACATCGGCAGGTAGGCGGAGATGACAATGACGCCGATGATGACGCCGACGATCGAGATCATCAGCGGGTTGAGCATGGCGTTGAGGGATTTGCGGGTGGAGTCGAGTTCTTCCTTGAGCAGTCTGGAATAGCGTTTGAGCGGTTCGACGCCGACATTGGCGAAGCCGGAAACCTCGACGTGGAACGACGAACCGCGTCCGTAGTAGGGGCACTCCATCGCGATGGCTTCCGCCGGGTCGCTCGGGTCGCCGTTGACGAAGCGGGTCGTTCCGGCGAGGACCATCCGCCGCAGGACCCGGTTCGACACCGAGCGGGCGGCGAGTTCGGCGCAGCGGTACGCCTGACCGTTCGCTTCGTAGAGCAGTACGAACACCTGGAGAAAATTGTAGGCCCCGCGCTGCACCGAAAACCGGTTGATGACCGGCAGGAACAGCAGCAGCCGGTCTTCGGCCTCGCGCCACCCGTCGCTGGTGCGGGTCGCGACGAAAAGGGCGACGAGGCCGATGAACGCCGCCAATACCGCCCACCAGTAGGTCGCGGTGAAGGCGCTCGCGGCGATGACGACGCGGGTGATGAGCGGCAGTTGTTCGGCGGGCAGCAGCGCGTCGTAAATCAGGCTCACGCCGGGAATCAGCGTCACCATCAGGACGTACACCACGACCGCGCCGACGAAAAGAATCGTCATCGGGTAGGCGAGCAGTTCGCGGATGGACCGAAGCTGGTCGTTGAGTTCTTCAAGGCGTTCGAGATAGAGCAGACACGACTTTTCGAGTTCGCCGGTTTCCTCGCCGCTTTCGAAAAAGGCGATGTCGGTGGTCGTGAAGATGCGCGGGAAGTGGCCGAGCGCACCGGAAAGCGTGAGCCCCGTGTCGAGCAGCAAATTCATGGCGTTGATGAACTCGCGTCCGCGCGGCCTGCCGCTCAGAACGAACGCGCGCCGGTCCTGTCCGCCTTTGGCAAAAGACTCATGTTCGCGCTGCTTGGCGCGGAAGAAGTCGGTCGCGCCGTAGCCGATCCGCAGGTAGGCGGCGAGCTGGTTGAACAG
>JAAFHI010000096.1 GCA_013298335.1 Actinomycetota bacterium | reverse complement strand
AAAACGGCCATTAGGGTAAAGGGAGATTGATTCGAGGCTCAACTGTTTGACGAAAAGGGCAGCGGTTACCGGGGGCTCTCCGTCTTCAATCCATGACTCGTTTTTCAGTTTGAGCAGCATTTCGACTGCATATTCAAGAATCCGCTTTTCCCAGATTTTCGATTCTGCCCAGAGTTTTTTGGCGCCCGACAATAGGGAAGGCAGTTCGGTCGCCGACTGGATTGAAAGGGAAATCTGATGCCCATTCCAGAGTGTTTGTGCCGAATAGGTACCAACCAACCGGTCTAACGTGAACGTTCCAAAGTGGTCGTCCTCGAACGTGACCGCTTTCTGTAACTCGGCAGCGTACTCATTTAGCCTTGGCTCGGAGTTATCCGGGCCGACAATTCTTATGAGTTTTGCCCTTAGTTTCCGGGATTTGGAAACTCCCTCTGCTCTCACCCGGATGACCGTGTCCGGAGGAGCTTTTTCCTCAAGTGCGTCTAGTTGTCGCGCGGTGGTTTTTTTGAAAAGGGTCAGTGGCGATTTTCGAATCCGTCCACCCGCAACTTTCCATCGGTCGAAGGTAAAGGAAAAGGTCCAGTCTTTCTCGTCTTTAAGCTGGCACCCCGATCCACCACGCGAAGAGACGACACCAATGATTTCAACAATCCCGGATGTTGGTGCTGCCTTGGACATAGCAGGTTTCTTTACTGCATCTTCTTCAGCGCCTCGAACAGTTCTTCCTTCGTCCGCTTGAAGATCGGCACGGTTTCGACGTGCTTGTATTTGACGATGCCGTCCTTGTCGATGATGTAGACCGCGCGACTCGCCACGCCGAGCAGGCCGCCGAGCATCAGCGCGCCGTACGCCTTGCACGTCTTCTTGCCTTCGTCTTCGAGCAGTGGGAAGGGAAACGAGTGTTTGTCGGCGAATTTCTGGTGCGCGGCCATGTCGTTGGTGCTAATGCCGAGAATGGCCGCGTCGAACTGCTGGAAACGGTCCCATCCGTCGCGGTAGTCGCACAACTGCGCCGTGCAGGTCGGCGTGTCGTCGCCCGGATAGAACACGAGAACGACGTTCTTCTGTCCTTTGTACTGCGCGAGCGAATAGGTCTGGCCGTCATTGGCCGGAAGTGAGAAATCAGGCGCTTTATCGCCGACGTTGGGCATTGTTTCCTCCGAAGAAAAGGATGAAGGATGTGGGATGAAGGATGAAAAAAGAAGAATGCGGGAATGTGCTGATTTTGGCAATTCGGGCCGGTTGAATCCGGATGATCAAAACCTTTGCGGCGTGAAAAAAGACTTGACGGCTCAAACTGGACCGCGACGCTTTTTCATCCTTCATCCTTCATCCTTCATCCTTCATCCTTCATCCTTCATCCTTCATCCTTCATCCTTCATCCTTCATCCTTCATCCTTCATCCTTCATCCTTCATCCTTTTCTTCCGCGCTGTGATCCGCAGCCGTCGATAGTCCGCGGTCCAGTTGCCGTCGGCGAAAAGTTCGGGACGGAGCGTGGTTTCGACGCTTGAAAGCACGGCTTCCTTCACGTCGTCCGACAGATCGTCGAAGACGCTTCCGCGAAACATCGTGAGCCAGTTGCGGACACTGTTCTCGCCGTCGTCGAGCGGCGTCGGACGGTCGAAAAGCCACGCCTGTTCGATTTCGAGGCCATGTTTTTCGAGCAGAGGCGTGTATTCGCCGATGGAGGGGAAGTAGTTGCGGGCCGAGACTTCCACGCCCGCGAGGTCGCGCATGGCGGTTTCGAGCGCGGTCAGAATGCGTCCGACGTTGCCCTTGCCACCCATTTCGATGACGAAGCGTCCTCCGGGGCGCAGTGCTTTCGCCATGCAGATGACGGCACGCTCGGGTTCGAGGACCCAGTGGAGCGCAGCATTCGAAAAGATCGCGTCGAACGGCTCGGGAAACGCGAAATCGCGCGCGTCGGCGACCTGAAACGCGATGTCCGGATAGCTTTCCTTCGCTTTCGCGATCATTTCCGCCGAACTGTCGATGCCGACCACGGCTGCACCCGCGTCGGCGATGGATTTGGTCAGATGGCCCGTGCCGCAGCCGACATCGAGAATCCGCTCGCCGGGGTGTGGCGCGAGCAGGGACAGAACGTCCTTGCCGTATTCGAAGACGAAGGCATGTTTGCGGTCATAGAGCGCCGCGTTCCATTGATTGGTCGGCATGGGCGAAAACCTCTTCGGGGCCGAATGTCTCCACCGGTGACGCGTCGATGGTGTCGGTCAGCGGCGGTCCGAGAGCTTCAACCGGCTCGGGCGTTGGCATTGAAACGGGCTGGGCGGCGACCGTCGGAGCGCGCCGGATTTCATCAAGTCCGTTTTGAACGAACGTGGTCGCCATCTTGTCCATGCGTTCCTGGACGATCCGGCTGATCCAGTGGTCGCCGACCACTCCGGCGAGCGGATGAATGTCGGATGCGCGCTCGCGGGACACCCGCATTTCGAGGCTCACGTCCGCGTCGGTCGTCCCGGAGGCGTTCGCGCGGACATGCACGTCGCACTTGAAGAAATCCGCGGCGTTTTCATCCGCGGCGTAGAAAATCTCGCCCGTTTCGGCGCTGACTCTCCGGCGAATGAGAAAATCCCACTCGATCGGCGAAATGATCGGAACCTTGACCTTGAAATGCCAGCGCGACACGTCGTAGTCCTCGACCGGTACGACATACTCGATAATCGGCATGTTGCGGGCGAAACTGTCGGGGTGGCTGAAAAAGTCGCAGAGACGGGCGACCGAAACGGGAACTTCGTACACGCGCCTGAGCGACGCCTGAATGGTGAACATAGGGAGAATTGAGAGTTGAGAATGGAGAATTGAGAGTTGAGAGTTGAGGGTCGAACGCTGGAACGCTTCGCTCCGGACGGCACGTTCCGGAATTTTCAATTCTCAACTCTCAATTCTCAATTATTTCAAGCTGGTTGATTCAATTTTTGAGGAAGAACGGGTCTTGTCTTCCTCGCGTTCCTCGAGCAGGGCGAGGATTTCTTCGAGCTGGATGGTCTGGCGGCGTTCGAGTTCGCGCAGTTCCTGAATGTAGGCCGCCTGCAACGCCTCGACCTTTTCGTGGAGCTGCATGATTTCGAATTCAGACTTGAGATTGACCTCGTAATCCTGTTCGGCGCGCAGGCGATCCTTCATGGCCTGCCGGTTCTGCGACATCATGATGACCGGGGCCTGTAACGCCGCCACGCACGAGAGCATCAGGTTGAGCAGGATGTACGGGTACGGGTCGAAGCCGCCGCGCAGCAGGATGGTATTGACCGCCATCCACGCGACCAGACTCGAGAGGAAGATGATGATGAAGGTCCAGCTTCCGCCGAACTCCGCGATGCGATCGGCAATGCGCTGCCCGAACGTCAGGTGTTCTTCATACTCCCGGACGACGTTGGCGCTGACGATGCGGCGCTCGGCCAAACGCCGCACGAACCGCTTTTCCACTTCGGTCAGCTTGTGGCGGTCTTCGGCGAGCAGTTTGGTGGCGACTTCTTCGATCTTGGGATTCATCTCATCGAACGATGAACGATGAAGTCAGTCTCGGGAGTCTTGGGCGTCTGGGGAGTCTTGGGCGTCTTAAAACTCCCTGAAGATTCCTGACGGACTTTGACTCACCGATAGTCGGGTTGACCGGGATTCTCAATCCGCCTGAGTCTTCAAAGGCTCCCCAGACGCTCAAGACTCCCCAGACTCCCCAGACTTTCAAGCTTCATCCTTCGGCTTCTTGTAGTACTTGCCTTGCTTCCGAACTATCGTTCGCAGGAGCAAACTTTTCAAGCCGACTTCATCCTCGAATTGAACCTTGATTTCAACAACGGAGACCGGAAATCCCCTGAAATCGAGACTTTCGAGTTTGACGGCGTCCTTTTCGGTCGTGACGAGCAATTCCGCGCCCGCCGCGCGGGCGTCCGCGACGAGCGCGTCGGCGTCGGCCTGGGTGTAGCGGTGATGGTCGCCGAAGCGTTTCCGGTGGACCACGTTCGCACCTGCGTTGGCCACGTCGTCCTCGAAAATCACCGGTTTGCCGAGCGCGGAGAACACGCCGACCTTCTTTCCGGAGATGAGCCGCTGCGCCTGCGGTTTGCCGGTCGCGAGGTCGTGCAGGCCGGTGATTTCGTGGTACGCGAACATCACCGGCGCGGTCACTTCGCAGACGTCGAGCACGGATTGCAGCGCGTCCTGATCGAACGTCCGGTCGGCGCGCGTGACCACGATGGCATCGGCGCGGCGCAAGGCGTAGAGCGGTTCGCGCAGGCGTCCGAACGGAGCCATCTCGCCGTCGCCGAACGGATCGGTCGCGTCGAGCACGAGAATGTTCAGATCCCGTTTCAATTGAATGTGCTGGAAGCCGTCGTCGAGCAGAAACACGTCGCACTCGTTCGCGTCTTCCATCGCCTTGCCGTTTTCATGGCGGTTCGGGCCGACCACGACCTTCACGCCGGGCAGGCGACGCGCGAGCATGAGCGGTTCGTCGCCCGCCTCCGCGAGTGAGGCCTGAACGCCCGTGCCGTCGCTCACGACCACGCGCGGACGCGACGCATCGGCGCGTTTGTACCCGCGGGTGAGAATCGCGACCTCGTGGCCTTCGTCGGTCAGATAGCGCGCGATGAATTCGACGAGCGGCGTCTTGCCCGTTCCGCCGAGCGTGATGTTGCCGACGCTGATGACCGGTTTCGTCAGGGTCTTCGACGCCAGATATTCGGTTTCATAGAGCGCAATCCGCAGCCGGACGCCCATTTCGTAGAGTTTTCCCGGCACGAAAAACAGCGCGCGCTTCCACGCGGGCAGCCCCGCCGTCGTCGCGCCGTTTTCAATCTCCGGACTTGTCATCACTTCTTCAGTCATCCCGTTCTTCAAACCCCAACCCCAGAACCCAGAACCTAAAACCCAAAACCCAAAACCCAAAACGAATCCGCACTTTACCCGTAAAGACCGCCATCCGGGCAGCCCGACTCGCCGTTTTTCACCCGGAAAAGAAACCGACACGATTGTTTTCTTTTGCCGCTCCACGCGAATCGGGTTATGTTGGTAAACACACACTGGTCTTTTTCAGCACCGACTCGACCCGCGTCACCCCTGCCTTCGTGACGCGCTTTGGGAAGAACATCGCTCACCTCACCGACGCGTCATTCCGCCTCGTTCACCCGACGCGCCGCCCGTTCAATTGCGGTTCAGATTGGTAAGGAGACATGAGCTATATGAGAGTCTTTAGCACAGCGCACCTACGCAATGTCGGTCTCGTCGGACACAGCCACGCGGGAAAAACCTCGCTCGCCGCGGCCATTCTGTTTGCCGCCGGCGCGACGCCCCGCCTCGGACGTGTCGATGACGGCTCGACGGTCACCGACTTCGACGAAATCGCCGTTTCCCACAAACTCTCCATCCAGACCGGCCTCGCCTACGGCGAATGGCGAGACTGCAAGATCAATCTCCTCGACACGCCCGGTTCAAACGCCTTCATCCTCGATTCGCGCGCCGCCCTGCGCGCCGCCGACACCGCCCTGATCGTGGTGGACGCCCACAGCGGCGTTGAAGTCGGCACGGAAAAGGTCTGGAACTACGCCCAGGAATTCAACCTGCCCTGCATGGTGTTCATCAACAAGATGGACAAGGAACAGACGGATTTCGAGGAATGCCTCGCGATTCTCAACGAGCGGCTCGATCCGCACGTCGTTCCGTTTCAGCTTCCCATCGGTTCCGAAAAGAATTTCCGCGGGATCGTCGATCTCGTCACGCAACGCGCCTTCATCTATTCATCGGACGGAAGCGGAAAGTTCACCGAAACCGATATTCCCGAAGACATGCGGGCCGCCGCCGCCAGCGCGCGCGAAACCCTCGTCGAACGGGTCGCCGAGAGCGACGACCGTTCGCTCGAAAAGTTTTTCGAACAGGGAACGCTGACCGACGCCGAATTGCTCGACGGCATCCACTACGCGATGACCACCCACGCGGTCGTGCCGGTCTTTCTCGGCTCGGCGATGCAGAACATCGGCATCGCGCAACTACTCGACGCGGTGGTCGCCTACGCGCCCGATCCGGCGCACGTTCACGGCTGGGTCGGCACGTCGCCGTCTGATCCCGACGTCGTTTCGCCGCGTCATTTCAAGGAAGACGAGCCGTTTTCGGCCTACGTTTTCAAAACGCTCAACGACCAGTTCAACCGCATCACGCTGTTCAAGGTCGTTTCCGGCGTACTGAAGTCCGACGCGCTCGTGCTCAACGCCAATCGCGGCACGCTCGAAAAACTCGCCGCCATTCAGGTACTTCAGGGCAAGCAGCTCGACAAGGTCGCCGAAGCCCACGCGGGCGACATCGTCGCCGTGACCAAGCTCAAGGATACGCAGACGGGCGACACGCTCTGCGACAAGGCGTCGCCGGTGAAGTTCTCGCCGGTGGCCTTCCCCGAACCCGCGATTTCTTTTGCCATCGATCCGAAATCCCGCGCGGATGAAGACAAACTCTCCGCCGCGATGGCGAAGCTGCTCGAACAGGATCAGATGCTGCGCTACACGCGCGACGGGCAGACCAAGGAATTCGTGCTGTCGGGAAGCGGCCAGCAGCACGTCGAAATCACGGTCGAGAAACTCAAGAAGAAATTCGGCGTGGACGTGGTGCTGCACCAGCCGAAGGTCGCCTACCTCGAAACCTTCAAGGGACGCGTCGAAGTGCAGGGACGCCACAAGAAACAGACCGGTGGTCGCGGTCAGTTCGGCGACTGCAAGTGCGTTTTCGATGCGTTGCCGCACGGCGGCGGCTTCAAGTTCATTGACCGCATCTTCGGCGGCGCGGTGCCGCAGAATTTCCGGCCTGCCATCGAAAAGGGCATCATCGAAGCCGCGCAGACCGGCGCGCTGGCCGGATATCCGATGGTGGATTTCCAGGTCGAACTGACCGACGGCTCGTATCACACGGTGGACAGCGACGAACTGTCGTTCAAGCTCGCCGGACGCAAGGCGTTCCGCGCGGCAATGGAAAAGGTGAAGCTGATCCTGCTCGAACCGGTGATGCACGTCGAAGTGGTCGTGCCGAATGAATGCTCGGGCGACGCGATGGGCGATCTCAACACCCGGCGCGGACGCATCGAAGGCATCGAAGCCAAGGGTGCGTCACAGATCATCAAGGCCCGCGTGCCGCTTGCCGAAATGCTCACCTACGCGCCGAAACTCAACTCGATGACGTCGGCGCGCGGCAGCTACACGATGGAGTTCTCGCACTACGACGAAGTTCCGGGCAACGTGACCCAGAAGATCGTCGCCGAGGCGCAGGCGTCGGGCCGTTTGCGCGTGACGGAAGAAGTGTAAGGAAAGGATGAAGGATGAAGGCGGAAGGATGAAGAAAAGGATGAGGGATGAAAAAAACGGCTGAATTTTGAAGAAATAAGTTGACGGGGAAAGTCTCAAACGGACCATTTCCTTCATCCTTCATCCTTCATCCTTCATCCTTCATCCTTCATCCTTCATCCTTCATCCTTCATCCTTCATCCTTCATCCTTCTTACGGATGGTAGGACGAAGAGGACGAACTCGACGACGACGAATACCCCGGACCGGAGGTGGCCGAGACGGTCGTTGACGACGTACCGTTCGGACTGTTGTAGGAATAGGTCTGGGACGCGGTCGTGGTGGTCGTTGTCGTCGGGCCGCTGACGGCAATCGCCGTCCCGCCGGTGCCGCCCGGACCGGCGTAGCCCGTGACGCTGATGAAACCCGAGAGAATGAGATTGAGAAGTGCCTGATTGATTGAAAACATGGTGCAAACCCTTTCTGCTGAAGGAAATATGGTGTCTTCGGCGATGTACGTCGCTTTCTGACGACGCGAATCTGCACCGGTACCGCTTGTAATGTCATTACAGGCGGTTTACAAAACGTTGAAATTTCCGCCCGTCAACGTACCTTGGAAAAATCCAGAATCGTGAGGTCTTCCGATGCGCTATCGCTTCGGCGGCTTTATCCTCGATCCGGAATCCCGACGCCTGCGCGCCGGAGCGACCGAGATTGCGCTGACGCCCAAGGCGTTCGACACCTTGATCGCGCTGGTCGCCAACGCCGGTCGGACGCTGGCGAAGGACGAGTTGCTGCGACTGGTCTGGAAGGATGTCTTCGTCGAGGAAGGTGGGCTGGCGCGAAATATCTCGGTGCTGCGCAAGGCGCTCGGCGAAGCCCAGGGCACGGCGCAGTTCATCCGCACCGTGGCCGGGCGCGGTTACTGTTTCATCGCGCCGGTGATGGTCGAAACCGATGAAGCGCCGAAGATCGCCGTCGAATCCCCCGACACCCGGACGCTCGCCGTGCTGCCGTTCAAGTTCATCGGCGCGCCGCCCTCCGGCGACTCGCGGTTTGTAACCGACGCGACCTCGTTCTGCCTCGGCATGGCCGACGCGCTTATTACGAAACTCTGCAATGTCCGCCAGATTGCCGTCCGCTCGACCGGCACGGTCCGCCA